>DATBCZ010000216.1:0-16828 GCA_036270175.1 Steroidobacteraceae bacterium
GGTGCTCGAGACCAAGCTCCTCACCGGGCACACGAATTACGATGTGGTGGCGCCCTCGGGCCCCTTCCTGGCGCGCCAGATCCAGGCCGGCGTGTATCAGAAGCTCAACAAGGCGCTGCTGCCGAATCTGACCAACCTCGATCCCGAGGTCGCGAAGAAGGAGGCCGAGTACGATCCGGGGAATGCCTACGCCATAACCTACATGTGGATCACGTCCGGCCCGGGTTACAACGTGGAGAAGATCAAACAGCGTATGCCGGACGCCCCCGTCGACAGCTTGCACATGCTGTATGACCCCGCGGTGGTGGCGAAGTTTGCCGATTGCGGCGTTTCGCTTCTCGATGCGCCGACGGAAGTCGTCTCGTCGGTGCTCCTCTACCTGGGCAAGGATCCCAACAGCGCTTCGCTGGAAGATCTGCAGGCGGCCGAAAAGGCGTTGATGGCGATCCGCCCGTACATCCGCTACGTGCATTCTTCCCGTTATATCGACGATCTCGCCAACGGCGAAACCTGCTTGGCGCTCGGCTGGTCGGGTGACGTCAAGCAGGCGCACGATCGCGCCAAGGAAGCCGGCAAAGGTATCGACATCGGATACAACATTCCGAAGGAAGGCACGATCAGCAACTACGATACGATGGCCATCCCCGCGGACGCGCCACACCCCAACAACGCACACCTGTTCATCAATTTCCTGCTGCGACCCGAGATCGCTGCCCGGAATACGAATCTCATGAAGTACGCGAATGGCGATACGCCGACCCCGGCGATCAGCGACGCCTTGCGCAACGACCCCGGCGTGTATCCGCCGCCGGAGGTACTTGCGAAGCTCCATCCCGAACCGACGAGGACGCCGGAATACACCCGCCTGCTGACGCGGACGTGGACCCGGTTCAAGACGGGAAAGTGAGCGCACAACTCCAGGTGAACGCACCAGCACCCATCAGCTCCGAGAGGACTGAGTCCGCCGCGTTTGTACGTATCGAGAGCGTTACCAAGAAGTTCGGTGACTTTGCCGCGGTAGACGCCGTCTCGCTCGACATCCAGCAGGGTGAGATCTTCTGTCTGCTGGGCGGCTCCGGCTCCGGAAAAACGACCCTGTTGAGAATGCTGGCGGGCTTCGAAACGCCCACCGCCGGCAAGATCTATATCGACGGCCAGGACATGAGCACGATTCCGCCGTACGAGCGGCGTATCAACATGATGTTCCAGTCCTATGCGCTCTTCCCGCACATGACGGTCGAGAAGAACGTGGCCTTCGGGCTCGAGCAGGAGAAGCTCGGCAAGGCGGAAATCCGCGCGCGGGTGGCCGAGATTCTCGAGATCGTGAAAATGACCTCGTTCATGGCCCGCAAGCCCCACCAACTCTCCGGCGGCCAGCGGCAGCGGGTGGCGTTGGCGCGCGCGCTGGTAAAGCGGCCGAAGCTGCTGCTGCTCGATGAGCCACTGGCGGCGCTCGACAGAAAGTTGCGTGAGCATACGCAATTCGAGCTCATCAACATTCAGAAGCGCCTCGGGGTGACTTTCATCGTGGTCACACACGACCAGGAAGAGGCGATGACCCTGTCGTCACGCATGGGTGTCATGAACCACGGCAAGATCGCACAGGTGGGTACACCCGCAGCGATCTACGAGTCCCCGGCCACGAAGTTTGTCGCGGATTTCATCGGCTCGGTCAACATGTTCGAAGGCCGTGTCGTGGTTCCGGGGACCGGCCGTATCGAATCCGATGAGCTCGGCTGCACGGTCGTGGTCGACCGTAAACTCAACTGCACCAGTGGCTCGACCGTCTGGACTGCCGTCAGGCCCGAGAAAATCAACATGAGCCGGTCGCTCGAGGACGCGACCGGGGCGCGCGAAAACGTCGTGCGCGGTACGGTAAAGGAGATCGCCTACATGGGTGATGTCTCGATCTACCTCGTGCAGATCGATTCCGGCAAGACCGTGCGCGTGACACTTCCCAACATCATGCGGGATGCCGAGCATCGCATTACCCGGGACGAGACGGTCTATCTCTCCTGGCATGGCTCCAGCCCGGTCGTGTTGACAGAATAAATGGGAAAGTTCGACAACCGTGCCGGCAGGCGCCTGGTCGCAGGCATTCCGCTGTTCTGGCTGCTGCTGTTTTTTCTCATTCCTTTCATCATCGTGCTGAAGATCTCCTTTTCGGAGGTCCGCCTGGCGATGCCGCCGTTCGCGCCGCTGTTCCAGTGGGTGCACGGCTGGCCGACCCCAAAGCTGCACCTGGGGAATTACGGGTTCCTGTTCACCGACCCGCTGTACATCAGCTCCTACCTGTATTCGATAAAAGTGGCCGCGGTTTCGACCCTGTGCTGTCTGCTCATAGGTTATCCGATGGCCTACGCCATCGCGCATGCCAGCCCGACCTGGCGCACCGTGCTGTTGATGATGATCGTGCTGCCGTTCTGGACCTCGTTCCTGCTGCGCGTCTATGCGTGGATCGGGCTCCTCAAGAACAACGGTGTGATCAACAACGTCCTGATGTATTTCGGGATCATCCACGAGCCGTTGTCGATGCTGCAGAGTGATTTCGCGGTGTACATCGGCATCGTGTATTCGTACCTGCCGTTCATGATCCTGCCGCTGTACGCGAATCTCGAGAAGCACGACAACACTCTGCTGGAGGCCGCCGCCGATCTCGGCGCGACGCCGATGACGGGTTTCTTCCGGATCACTTTGCCGCAGTCCATCGCCGGCATCATCGCCGGGTCGCTGCTCGTGTTTATTCCCGCGGTCGGGGAATACGTCGTACCGTCGCTGCTGGGCCGAACGGACCAACTCATGATCGGGCGGGTGCTGTCGGATGAGTTCTTCGAGAATCGCGACTGGCCGGTCGCGAGCGCCGTTGCGATTCTCATACTGCTGGCGCTCGTGATACCCATCATGATGTTCCAACATTTCCAGCGGCGCGAGCTGGAGGCGCAGGAATGAGCTCGCGCGGCGTTTTTTCGCGTACGGCGCTGGTGTTCGGGCTGATCTTCCTGTACGTGCCCATCCTGTCGATGATCGTGTTTTCGTTCAACAATTCGAGACTGGTGACGGTCTGGGATGCAGCTCATTCGCCCACGCTCAAGTGGTACGGGGAGTTGTTGTCGAATGGGCAGATCCTGGGCGCCGCCTGGCTGTCGATCCGGATTGCGCTGGTCGCGGCGACCGGCGCGGTCATCCTGGGAACGCTTACGGGCGTGGCGTTGGCACGCTTCGGGCCCTTTCGGGGACGGACCTTGCTGTCGGGAATGACCACGGCGCCGATCGTGATGCCCGAAGTGATCACAGGTCTTTCGCTGCTGCTGATGTTCGTCGCGCTGGAGCAGCTCATCGGCTGGCCGAAGGGGTCCGGCGCGCTCACGATCACGCTGTCGCACATTACCTTCTGCATGGCCTACGTGACGGTGGTGGTACAGTCACGGCTGGTGGGATTCGACGAGTCGCTGGAAGAGGCGGCGATGGATCTGGGCGCGCGGCCTGCCACGGTGTTCTTTCGTGTGACGTTGCCGTTGATTGTGCCGGCGATTCTGTCCGGCTGGCTGCTGGCGTTCACATTGTCGTGGGACGACCTGGTCATTACGCAGTTCGTCGCGGGACCCGGATCGAGTACCTTGCCCATGGTTATTTTCTCGAAAGTGCGCCTCGGCGTGAGTCCGGATGTGAACGCTCTTGCCACGATCATGGTGCTGCTGGTCACGACCGGCATCATCACTTCCGCGGTGTGGATGCGTTACCAAAACAGGCGCCGCGAGCGCGATGAGCAACTCGCCGCCGCCGCCAACCTTTGAACTGTTAGGGCCATGACACTCAAGATACAGGGATTCGATGTCGGGGGATCTTCCGTGAAGGCCGGGCTCGTGGACGTGGAGGGCGGCCGCCTCATCGGCGAGCTGATATCGGCGCCCACGCCGAAGCCTGCAACTCCCGAGGGCGTCATGCAGGTGATTGCCGGGTTGTCGCGCAGCATGCCTGAAGCAGGCGCTGGTGTTGGAATCGCCCTTCCGAGTGTCGTGCAGAAAGGCAAGGTGCGCACCGCTGCCAACATCGATCGCTCCTGGATCGGGACCGATGCCACCGCGCTGGCCGCCAAAGTACTGGGGCGTCCCGCCGAATGCCTGAACGACGCGGATGCCGCCGGCTTCGCGGAAATGCGTTGGGGGGCGGGCAAGGGTGAGGCCGGCATGGTGTTCATGCTCACGTTCGGTACCGGCATCGGCAGCGCCCTGTTTTACGGGGGGCGGCTGGTTCCCAACACGGAGTTGGGTCACCTGGAAATGCGCGGCATGGACGCCGAAAAGTGGGCTTCGGCACACGTCAAGACGGCGCAGAATCTCGACTGGCCGGCGTGGATCGAGCGCGTCAACGAGTATCTCGCCCGCATGCACGCACTATTCTGGCCCGACCTGTTCCTCCTGGGTGGTGCGGTGAGCGAGCGCTTCGATGATTTTGCGCCGTTGTTGCGCTCCGAAGCGCGTATTCTGCCAGCACGCTTTGCCGGCCAGGCCGGTGTCATCGGCGCCGCGCTGGCGGCATCCGAAGCGCACCCACCTTAGATCTGCCGGCGAGATGTCTCATGGAAACCTTCCATCGCAGTAAGCTACCTGACGTCGGCACGACGATTTTCACCGTCATGTCGCGACGGGCCCGGGAACTCGGTGCGCTCAACCTTGGGCAGGGTTTCCCGGACTATGAGATCGATCCGCGGCTCACCGAACTCGTGGCCGTCGCAATGAGCCAGGGTCACAACCAGTACGCTCCGATGGAGGGACTGATGTCCCTGCGCGAGCGGATCGCGCAGAAGCTCTTCATGAGCTATGCGCTGAAGGTGGATCCTGACTCGCAAGTCACCGTAACGCTCGGGGGGACGGAGGCGATTTATTCCGCCATCCAGGCGGTCGTCGGGCCGGGAGACGAGGTGATCATGTTCGATCCCTCGTACGACTCGTATGATCCTGCGGTCCGACTCGCGGGCGGCCGCTGCGTGCGAATTCCCTTGCAACCGCCGTCGTTTCGTTATGACTGGGACCGGGTACGCGCTGCTGTCACTGAACGCACGCGCCTCGTGCTCTTCAATACGCCGCTGAACCCGGCCTGCACCGCGGCCACGATGGAGGATTTGAATACACTGGCGGAGGTGATCCGGGGCAAGGACATCCTGGTCATGTCAGACGAGGTCTATGAGCACGTCGTGTACGACGGCCGCAAGCATGCCTCCGTCATGATGCAGCCGGAGCTCGCCGAAAAGAGCTTCACCGTGTTCTCCTTTGGCAAGACCATGCATGCCACCGGGCTGCGCGTCGGCTATTGCATAGCGCCTGCGGTGCTCACTCGCGAGCTTCGCAAGGTGCACCAGTTCAATACTTTCAGCATCTCGCATCCCTTCCAACATGCGATCGCGGCCTATCTCAGCGAAAAGCCCGAGGGCTGGCGCGCCCTGCCGGCCTTTTTCCAGGCGAAGCGCGACCGGGTGCGTGATGCGCTCGGGAAGTCCGGGTTCAAGTTGCCGCCCGCGCAAGGCACCTATTTCCAGCTGCTGGATTTCAGCGAGTTCTTTCCTCCCGACGACGTGGGATTCGCGGAACGTCTGTTGACGGAAGCAGGTGTGGCGACAATCCCGTTGTCGCCCTTTTACGCGAAAGCGCCGGCGCTCTCGGTCGTGCGGTTGTGTATCGCGAAGCGCGATACGACCCTCGACGAGGCCGTATTGCGCATCAATGCGTTTGCCGCGCGTTTGGCCAGAGCAGGCGCCTGAGCTGCCATGAAAAAGACTACGCGGGTAAATCATCCTCCGACGGTCGAACTGCCGCCCGACAATCATGCGGTGGTGGCGCCGATCTACCAGACCGTCAAATTCGAGTTCGACACCCTTGCGGAAACGGAGCGCTACTTCCGCGGTGAGCGGCCCGGCTTTTTCTACACACGGGCGTCGAATCCGACGACGCGGCAGCTGGAGTTGCTGCTGGCGGAGTTACAGGGGCGTGAAGAGTGCCTGGTGACAGCGTCCGGTGTGGGCGCCATTTCGCAAGCCTTGCTGGCCTTGACGAAGCAGGGCGATCACATCCTATGTTTCGTCGAAACCTACAACCCGACGCGTTACCTGATTCGCCGCCTGCTAGGGCGGTTCGGCGTGACGCACACCATGATTTCGATCGAGGATATTGCGGGTGTTGAGCGGGCGCTCGCCGCCCATCCTACGCGGCTCGTGGTGTTCGAGAGTCCCACGAACCCGGTCACCAAGATTGCCGACATCAAGGCGCTCACCCGCTTGGCGAAGGCGGCTGGCGCTCTGACAGTCATGGACAACACCTTTGCCGGATTCCACCAGCACGGCGAGTACGACGTCGACGTGTTTATCCATAGCCTCACGAAATACGCTTCGGGGGCGGGCGACGTAATGGGTGGCGCTGTCATCGGCCGCAGCGATCTCATCCGTGGCATGCGGAACGATTTCGGTGCGTTGGGCGGCATGCTCGATCCGCATGCGGCGTTCCTGATTCTTCGCGGTTTGAAGACCTATTTCGTGCGCTACCAGGCGCAGTCGGCCAACGCAATGAAGGTCGCCGAGATGTTGGCCGGGCATCCCGCGGTGGCTCGAGTGCACTATCCGGGCCTCGCCACCCATCCGCAATACGCACTCGCGCGTGAACAGATGAAGGATTTCGGCACCATTGTCAGCTTTGACCTCAAGGGTGGGGCCGACGCAGGCGCGAAGTTTTCCGACGCCCTGAAGTTGTTTGCGCTGGCCGCGAGCCTCGGTTCCACCGAGTCCCTCGTCGTCGCTCCGCAGATGATGGGTGGCCGGGATCTGACCGCCGAGCAGCACAAGCTCTCGGGGCTCACTGACGGTACGGTGCGGCTGTCGATTGGCCTCGAGGATATCGACGATCTGCTGGACGACGTGAAGCAGGCGCTGGTGGTGGTGCAGTAGTCAGGCGCTGCTCGCCACCCGGACGCGGTGCGGGTGGTAGGGCAGCACTTCCAGGACCTCTCCTTCTTTCAGCCGCTCCTGTACGTGGCGCCAGAAGTGCGCCGTCAGGATCTCCCCGTGCATCCTGAGCAGGGCGTCTCGCTGTGAGTCCGTGAAAGACAGGAATCGGATGAAGGTCTCCGGGAATACGTCGTTGTCGGCGACGTAGAACCAGGGCTCGCCGCGCATTTCGTCTTCCTCGTTGGTCGCCTGCGGCAGGTCGCGGAAGTGGCAGTCGGTTATGGCGCAAAGCTCGTCGTAGTCATAGAAGATCACGCGGCCGTGACGCGTTACGCCGAAGTTCTTGAGCAGCAGGTCGCCTGCAAAGATGTTTGTGTAGGCGAGATCGCGGATGCATTGTCCGTAGTCGAGTACGGCGCTCTCGGCCGCTTTGTCGGAGGCCGTGCGCAGGTACAGATTCAGTGGAATCATGCGCCGCTCGATGTACACGTGATCGAACACCAGGTTGGGGCCGTCCTCCCGAACTGTCATCGCGGTCTCGCTCAACAACTCCTCCAGCAGTTCGGGAGCGAACAACTCCTTCGGGAATCGCAGGCGCCTGAACTCCTGCGCGTCGACCAGGCGCCCGGCGCGGTCGTGTTTGAAGACCAGCTGGTACTTGGCCATCACCTCCTCGCGCAACACGTTCTTCGGGTACGGGAAGCGGTCGCGGATGATTTTGAATACCACGTCGAACGAGGGGAGTGTGAAACACACCATGACGAGGCCGCGCTCACCGGCGGCGTGCACGAACCTGTCCCTGGTGATGTTCAGGTGGTGCATGAGCTCGCGATAGCGCTCGGTCTTGCCTTGCTTGGCGCGGCCCAGAACCGTGAAGAGCTCACTCACCGGCTTCACGGGCAGAATGGATTTCAGAAACAGAACGGCTTCACCGACGCGCTCGAGATCCACGTGAAAGTAGGATCGTGTGAAGCTGAATACGATGCTGACGTCGCCTTCCGAAAGCATGACGGCGTCGACCAGGATGCCGCCGTCAGTGTTCTTCAGAGCGATGACGAGCGGGAGCAGGAATTCGCGGCCCACGACCCGGCCCACGATGTAGGCGCGGGCGACTTGGTAAAACACCGGACGAATCATCTCCACCCGTAGAACGGTGCGGCGCTCGTTGCGCGCATGGAGATAGGCCGTTACTTCGTTCGCGACGTGCAGGATGCTGTTATCGAGATCTTTCCAGCGGGATCGGAAACGAACGTCGCCCAGTACGTCTTCGAACAGGAGTGGTAGCGAGCCGTGGTTGATGTAGGTGTTGCTTCCAACCGCGGACGTGATGTTCGCGAGCGGGTCGAGCTCCGTTGCGACGAACTCTATTTCGGGGGCAACGCCGACGGTTCCGAACAGGCGGCGCGTGGTCGAGCTGAAGAAGGTCTTCGCGAATTCCGGGTCGGGAAGGTGTTCAATTTCCGCCGGGAAGTCGTCGCGGATTTGAATCCATAGCGGGCGGTCCAACGCGCGCTCGCCCAGTTTCGCGTGCAGCTCCGTGACGGCGCGATTCACGAACTTGTCGTACAGGTCGATACGCTCTACCGCGTCTCTCTGACTGCCCTTCGAGTCACGAGCATCGAAACGCACCGGCGCTCGCCGTGTGATGGCTCGGAACTCAGCGTTGTAACGAACGAACGCCCCTGCGATCTCTCTCGCGCTGTCGCGTGCGAGGGAAGATGGTGGGGTGGGCGTAGTCACAGGATCAGTCGAAGTCGGTGGGCAGGTCTCTATTGAGCTGGTGCTCGTACATCCGCGCGATTTGTGAGGCGAGGGTACGGCCCGTAGAGAGCTCGGGAAGGGAGTGGACGGAGAAGAACTCCACCGCGTCGGTCTCGTCGGAAATCGTGGCGGTGCCGCCTGTGAGCTCGCACAGGAAGAACAACTTGTAGATGTGGTGAACGGACGGCGGATGAGGGTGCCGGTTCTTGTCGACCAGGGCGGCCAGCTTGAGGGCCTTGGCGTGATAGCCGGACTCTTCGAAAATCTCGCGTACGACGGCTTCCGAGGGCGCGTCGTTCACATCGACCCAGCCGCCTGGCAGGGTCCATTTACCGTCGGAACGCTCGCGAACGAGCAACACTTTGTCTCCATCGAATGCGGCGCCGCGGACGTCCACCTTCGGTGTGGCGTAGCCGTCTTCGTGGTCCCAGAAGGACCTGGCCCGACCGAGTGGGATGTCGAGCTCGGAGGAAATGATGGAGGCGACCAGTTCCTGCAGCTGCCGGTAACGCTCGCGATCGTAGGAATCGTGAGTGAAGGCGATGCCTGTTTGTGCGATGGCCTGCACTTTGCGCGCCCAGGCGAGGACATTCTTGTCGTCTGTTGTCGTCATGGCGCGCGTCTCTCGCAGCGGCGGGGCTCGACTCGAAGGCGGCCCGTTCGTGTCGGAACGGGCCGCTCGAGGTGTTTCACTACAGGTTACGGATCAACGCGTCGCCGAAGGCCGATGTGGACACTTCCTGCGCACCGTCCATGAGCCGCGCGAAGTCATAAGTCACGATCTTTTCAGCGATCGTCTTATCCATCGCGCTGATGAGGGCGTCGGCGGCTTCGAACCAGCCCATGTAACGCAACATCATCTCGCCGGAGAGAATGACCGAGCCGGGATTGACCTTGTCGAGGTTCGCGTATTTCGGAGCCGTGCCGTGCGTTGCTTCGAACACCGCGTGGCCCGTCTTGTAGTTGATGTTACCGCCGGGGGCGATACCGATGCCGCCGACCTGCGCGGCGAGCGCATCCGAGATGTAGTCGCCGTTGAGGTTGAGTGTTGCAATGACGTCGAATTCATCCGAGCGGGTGAGGACCTGCTGGAGCGCGATGTCCGCGATGGCGTCCTTGACGATGAGCTTGCCGGCTTTCCTGGCGGCATCCATCTCGGAGTTGGCGTCTTTCTCGCCCTTGGCGGCCTTGGTGCGCTCCCACTGTTCCCACGTGTAGGTCTGGGCGCCGAACTCGCGCTCGGCGAGTTGATAGCCCCAGTTGCGGAAGGCCCCTTCGGTGAACTTCTGGATGTTGCCCTTGTGGACCAGGGTGAGGCTCTTGCGCTTGTTCTTGATGGCGTACTCGAGAGCCGAGCGGATGAGGCGCTCCGAGCCTTCCTTCGAGACCGGCTTGATGCCGATGCCCGAGGAGTCGGGGAAGCGGATTTTCGCGTACGACTTCGGGAAGGCCTGGCGGAACATGTCGAGGAATTTCTTGTTCTCCTCGGTGCCCGTCTCGAATTCGATGCCGGCATAAATGTCTTCCGTGTTTTCGCGGAAGATCACCATGTCCACTTTCTCGGGGTGCTTCACGGGGGAGGGCACACCCTTGAACCAGCGGACCGGGCGCAGGCAGACGTACAGGTCGAGAAGCTGCCGTAGGGCGACGTTCAGGGAGCGGATCCCGCCGCCAATGGGCGTGGTCAGCGGTCCCTTGATCGAGACGAGGTAGTCGCGGCAGGCCGTGACGGTTTCGTCCGGAAGCCAGGAATTCAGCAGCTTGTACGATTTCTCGCCTGCGTAGACTTCCATCCAGTGGATCTTGCGCTTGCCGCCATAGGCCTTCTGTACCGCGGCGTCCATGACGCGCACGCTGGCTCGCCAGATATCGGGGCCGGTGCCGTCGCCTTCGATGAAGGGAATGATGGGGTTATCCGGGACGGTGAGCTTACCGTCGTGGATGGTGATCCTCGCGCCCTGGGCGGGCGGCGTGACCTTCGTGGGTGCAGCCGTGGACATTGACGATTCTCCGGATGATTCATCGGCTGCCGCGGATACGCGCCGCCGGGCTGGAAATGCTAGCACAGAGGTGCCGGCCGTAGTCCCAGGTGATGGGGCTGTGAGAGACTTCCCAGCTATTGCCCGCGCGTAGCGCAGCCTGAGCGAGCGTGCCGGCGTCAACAGAAATTGCCCGGGGGTCTTGATGTCGTCAATCCTGCGCCAATGTTTTGCCGTGCGGCCGGTTACCGAGGCCGACATGACCGGCGGCAACCGACTGAAAAGAGTACTGACCGCCTGGTCCCTGACGGCGATCGGACTCGGCGCGACGATCGGTACGGGCATATTCGTGCTGACCGGCCAGGTGGCCGCGCACCAGGCCGGTCCGGCCGTGACTCTGTCGCTGCTGATTGCCGCCTTCGGAAGCGGCCTTGCGGCGCTGTGCTACGCGGAGCTGGCGGCGTTCCTGCCGGTGCCCGGCAGCGCCTATAGTTACACCTACGCCACGCTGGGAGAGGCGGTGGCCTGGTTCATTGGCTGGAATCTGCTCCTCGAGTACGGCATGTCGGCGTCTGCGGTGGCCGTGAGCTGGTCTGCCTACACCGTCAATCTTCTCGAGAGTGCCCACATCCACCTCCCGGCGCTGTTGACCAACGCACCCCTGGGATCGGATGCGAACGATCACGTGATCGTGACTGGCGCGATCTTCAACCTTCCGGCGGCGCTGATCATCGCGGTACTGAGCGGCGTGTGTTACATAGGAATGCGCGAGACGGCGGGTGCCAACACGTTCATGGTGTCTTTGAAAGTGGCGATCATCGTGCTCTTCATCGTCGCGGGCATCGCTTTCATCAATCCTTCGAACTGGCACCCCTATATTCCGGCCAACACCCGGGAGTTCGGTCATTTCGGCTGGAGCGGCGTGCTACAGGGCGCGGGCATCATCTTTTTCTCCTACGTTGGTTTCGATACCGCGTCCACAACCGCGCTGGAAGCCCGCAATCCACAACGCGACCTGCCCTTGGGCATCATCGCGGCACTGGTGATCTCAACCATCCTGTACGTCGCCATGTCCGCCGTCATCACCGGCATGGTGCCGTATACGCAGCTCGGCGTGGATGCGCCCGTTGCGGTTGCCCTCGATGCTCACCCGCAGCTCGCATGGCTGGGAATATTCGTGAAAATCGGCGCCATCGTCGGTATGACTTCCGTGGTTCTGGGCTCGCTCCTGGGTCAGCCGCGAATCCTGCTCGCGATGGCGGATGACGGCCTGCTGCCACCGATCATGGCGCGCGTCCATCCACGATTCAAAACTCCACACGTGTCCACCGCGGTGACGGGCGTGATCTTCGCGCTGGTCGCGGGCATATTTCCGCTGGATATACTCGCCGATCTCATTTCCATCGGCATCCTGCTGGCGTTCTCGGTTGTTTGTATCGGCGTGCTCGTCTTGCGGCGGACGCGGCCCGATGTGCCGCGGCCATTCCGCGTTCCGTGGGCCCCTTTCACCTGCGTGTTGGGAGCCGTCTTCTGTGCCGGCATGACGTATTTCCTGTCGCGGCCTACCTGGATGCGACTGTTGTACTGGACGATTCTCGGGTTTGCGATCTACGGCGCCTACGGTTTCAAACACAGCCGGCTGAGAAAGAGATGACGCAGACGCTGACATCGACACCCACCGCCGACGGCTTCTGGATGCCGGCCGAGTTCGAGCCGCATGCGGGTTGCTGGATGTTGTGGCCGGAAAGGCCCGACAACTGGCGGGAGGCGGCGCGGCCTGCCCAGCACGCTTTCGCGGCCGTGGCCGCGGCTATCGCGGCATTCGAGCCGGTGACCGTCGGGGTCAGCTCGAGCGAGTTCCAGGTCGCCCGCGCATTGCTCGATCCCCGGGTGCGCGTGCTCGAGATGTCGCACGACGACTGTTGGATGCGCGACGTGGGACCGACGTTTGTCGTGGATCGGCGCGGCGCCGTGCGCGGCGTGGACTGGCATTTCAATGCCTGGGGCGGCTCACAGGGAGGCCTGTATTTCCCCTGGGACCAGGATGACCTGGTCGCGCGTAAAGTTCTCGAGATCGAGGGTCGGGACCGCTATCGCGCGCCCGTAGTGAATGAGGGAGGCGCGATCCACGTCGATGGCGAAGGGACCGCCCTCGTCACCGAAGAGTGTCTGCTGAACATCAACCGCAACCCCCAGTTGAGTCGCAAGCGGGTGGAGGACTACCTGCGCGACTATCTGAACGTGGCGCGGATCATCTGGCTCGGCAAGGGCGTTTTCAACGATGAGACCGACGGACACATCGACAACCTGGCTTGCTTCGCACGGCCGGGAGAGATCTGTCTCACCTGGACCGACAACAAGCGGGATCCGCAGTACGCGATCTCTCTCGATGCGTGGGAGCGCCTGAACGATGAGCGGGACGCGAAGGGCCGGCGGCTGAAGGTGACGAAACTACCGATGCCGGGTCCTCTGACACTCAGTGCCAGGGAAGCGAGCGGCATCATCCCGCGCGAGGGCACGAAGCCGCGCGAGGCCGGCGAGCGGCTCGCCGCGAGTTACGTAAATTTCTATATCGCCAACGGCGGTATTGTCATGCCGCTGCTCGACCCTCGCACGGACCGTGCGGCCGTGTCTCGTGTGAAGCGCTTATTTCCCGACCGGCGAGTGTTGGGAGTGCCGGCGCGGGAGGTTCTGTTGGGTGGCGGCGATATTCACTGCATCACCCAGCAGGTTCCCGCGGCCGGGCTAAAGCGGCAGCCGCCGCAATAGGGCGTCGGCGGCGGCGCGGGCGGCCTTCACACCAGGCGTTGCGCCAGGTCCAACCAGGACTTCTGCGCCTTGCGATAGTGAGCGGGCGCGATACGCGATTGCTCGAGTAACTCGTTCGCGACTTTTTGTGCCTCTGCGCGGCGACCCTGGGATTGCAGAAGTTGCGCGTAGCGCACGGCTGCCTCGGCTCCGGGATAAGACGGCGCCAGGGTCTGGTATTCCTCCAGCGCTTTCTGGAAGTTGCCCTCCGCCTCCAGCGCCCGGGCGTACAGGAGGTGACCCTCGGGAGAGCGGAAATCGGGATTCAGGCGAATGAGGTCATCGAGTGTCGTGCGCGCCGCGACCGCATCACCCTTGGCGAACTGCGTCCGCGCGATGCCCAGCATGAGGTTGGGATCATGCTCGTAGAGACCCGTCAGCGCCTGGCGATATTGCGCGATAGCCTCGTCATGCTGACCGCGACGCGAGAGCTCATCTGCGTAGCGCTGCCGGCTGGCGACGTTGCCGCCGATGCGAGCTTCGTTTTCGTAACGCCGCAGGTCCCCGGTCGGGTCCAGTGCCTTCTTGAAGCCGCGCGCGGTGCGTTTCGCTGTGCGGCTTCCGAACAGCTCGGGCAGGATCTCCACCGCAAAGTAGGCAATCATCCCCGGTACGGCCAGGACCGGCAGGATCAGCACCCAGATCCACAGTTGGTTCCGCCCTGTCTTGATGACGTGGATGATGAAACCCGCCTGGACGGCAATGGACAGGATCAGGAACAGCATGCAAATCTCCGCAAACGTAAAGCGTGGTGGGCGCGCATTGAGCCTAACTTCCGGGTCGGCGCGCCGCCGGCAGCGTGAAGGCGATGACATAGTCACCCCGTGGCGTATTGAGAACGCCGTGGCCGCCCGCCGCGATGACGATGAACTGCCGCTGGTCACGGCCCGCACGATAGGTCATCGGAGTCGCCTGTCCGCCGGCCGGGAGGCGATGCTTCCACAATTCGCGCCCGGTCTCGATATCGAAGGCCCGAAAATAGCTGTCCATCGCTGCTCCGACAAAGACCAGGTCGCCGGCGGTGGCGATGGGTCCGCCCATATTGGGCATCCCGAAATCCCGCGTCGGCGCGAACCAGGGGCCCACGCCCGCGGTCGAACCCAGGGGTACCTGCCACACTATACGATTGCGGCGCAGGTCGACGCTCACAAGGGTACCCCACGGCGGGGCCGAGCAGGGCAGGCCCCACGGCGACAGGAGCGGCTCGCGACGCATCGCATAGGGCGTGCCCGCCTGCTTGGCGAATTCGGAGTTGGGAAAGTTTCCCGAGCTCATCTGTTCCTGCAGTTCGGCCTGGGGAACCAGGGTTACCAGCATCGGCAGGTGGTTTACGGCCGCGATCACGCGTTGCCGTGCCTCGTCGAATGCGACACCGCCCCAGTTGACGCCGCCGATGTAGCCCGGCGAAACGATGGTGCCGTGAGGGTCCGGCGGCGTGAAGATTCCCTCGTTGCGATGTTCCGAGAGCAGGTCGCGGCACTTGCCGCGGTCCCAGAACGTAACCCCCCAGGCGTCGGCGGGATCGACCGGCTTTTGTGAGACCAGCGAGGCAATGGAGGAGAAGGGTTGTGTTGGCGCGGCCTGCTCGCCCGCGACGAAGCTGGGCGGCACGGGTTTCTCGGTGATCGGAAACAAGGGCTGGCCCTTGGTCCGATCAAACACATAGAGCATGCCGGTCTTGGTGGCCTGGATGACCGCCGGTACGGGGACTCCCTGCACTTCGATGTCGCCCAACACGGGTTGCGCGGCCAGATCGTAATCCCACAAATCGTGATGCACGAGCTGCTGGTGCCAGACCAGTTTGCCGCTCTTGGCATCCAACGCCAGGAGCGAGTCGGCGAAGCGATTGCTGCCGATGCGGGTGCCGCCGAAGAAGTCGGGGCTCGCGGAGCCTGTTGGGACCAGGACGAGGCCGCTGTCCTCATCGATGGACATGGGGCCCCAGGAGTTGCCCGCGCCGGTCGTGGCAGCCTGCGCGAGATCCCACTCCGCGGCGGCGGGATGCGCCGGCGAGTCCGGTATGGGATCGAAGGCCCAGAGCAGCGCTCCGCTGCGGGCATCGAAGGCGCGGATCACACCGCGTTCCACGTCGGACGCCCGGTTGTCGCCGATCGCGGAGCCGACCACAACAACATTACCGGAGATGGCGGGCGGCGACGTCACCAGGTAGTCAGGCCTGTCGAGGATGCGCAGACCGTTGGTGAGGTCGACCTGGCCGGCGGTGCCGAAATCCTTACACGGCTCGCCGGTCGCGGCGTCGACTGCCAGCAAACGAGCATCCAACGTCCCCGTGAACACCCGGCGCGTACAGGCGCCGGAGTGCTTACTGTCCGGATCCTCCCAGATACTCACACCGCGTGAGCTCGCTTCGGAGTAGGGGCGTGATCGATCGATATGGGGATCGAATCGCCAGCGCTGCACCCCGGTTTCCGGGTCGAGCGCGATCACTATGTTCGTAGGGGTCTCGAGATAGAGGAGGCCGAATGCCAGCACCGGCGTCGCTTCGAAGGACAGTTTGTTCGCGCGCGCGAAACCCGCACCGTTCTCACCGGTCCGATAGGTCCATGCAACGGTGAGGTGCGCGACGTTCTTGCGGTTGATCTCGTTGAGGCTCGAGAAGCGCTGGCCAAACGTGTCGCCGCCGTAATAGCCCCAGTCGCTGGCGTCGGGCGTCTGAGCGAATGCCGCGCCCGCTGTCACGACCGCGCAGGCCATGGCCGCTACAATTACGGCACGGCGAGATCCCAAGTACTTAAGCGTCCCCAAGGTCGAGTTTCCGTGGCTGCATGCTGGTATTCTTACGTGGTGATTTCACCACGGGCGGTCAGGCCCCGTCTCGGGGTATTCGGCGTCATTTGTGCGGCTTTCGGGCTCGCCGCTTCAGCCGTCACCTTCGCGCAGGAGGCCCCTGACACCACTCCTCCGACCGCCTCTGCGCCTCCCCACCGGCCCCGTGTCGGCCTGGTTCTGTCGGGCGGCGGTGCGCGTGGCATCGCCCATATCGGCGTCCTGAAGGTATTGGAAGAGCAGCACATTCCGATCGATGCGATCGCGGGCACCAGCATGGGAGCCGTCGTGGGTGGTCTCTACGCGAGCGGCCTCACCGCGCGTGAGATCGAGGGCATTATGACCTCCCTCAATTGGCAGGACGCCTTTCGTGACCGGCCGCCTCGCGAGGATCTCACGCTTCGGCGCAAGCAGGAGGATGAGAATTTTCTGGTCAAGTTCCCGTTGGGTATCCGCGGCCACAAGATGTTGCTGCCCAAGGGGCTGATCCAGGGACAGCGGCTCAACCAGATTCTGCGGCGTCTCACCCTGCCGGTGGCGCGGATCACGAACTTCGATG
>DATBCZ010000217.1:0-13413 GCA_036270175.1 Steroidobacteraceae bacterium
ACCGTACGAGTACACGCCGGGGACCTGGGGTCCGGCCGAGGCGGACCAACTCATCAGCGGTCCCTGCAGCTGGCACAACCCCGGCAGCGACGCGCACAACTGGACGCGCGCCTGCGCGCCGTTGGAAATGACGAGGTTCGCCCCATAGGAGCCTAACTCGTTCGCGGCCGCTCGCTCACGTGCGCTTTCATCTCGAGCGTGCGGCGGCCGCGCAGGACTTTGATGGCGAGCACCGAGCCCGGCTTTTCGATGGCGATGCGGGCGAGGGCGTCCTGGGCGCTGTGGAGTGTGACTCCGCCGATGGCGATCACGAGATCGCCGGGTTGCAGGCCGGCTTCCTGGCCAGGGCTGTTGACATACAGATTGGCGATCACCACGCCGCCCTGCGCGAGGCCGAGTTGGGCCGCCTGCTCGTCGGAGACGTCTTCGGGGACGATCCCGATCCAACCGCGGATGACCCGCCCGTTGGCGATGATGTCGCTCAGCACGCCGCGCACCATGTTCACCGGAATCGCAAACCCGATGCCCTCGACCCCGAGGTTCTTCGCGACGATGGCGGTATTGATGCCGATGAGGGCGCCGCTCGAGTCGACGAGCGCCCCGCCGGAGTTGCCGAAGTTGATCGGCGCGTCCGTCTGGATGAAATCCTCCAGGGGCGCGATCCCCAGCTGCTGCCGGCTGGTGGCGCTCACGATGCCGTGCGTCACCGTGTGCGACAGGCCGATGGGGTTGCCAATGGCGAGTACGACGTCACCGACCCTGAGTTGATCGGAGCGGCCGAACGTCGCCACGGGAAGGGGGCTGAGATCGATCTTCAGAACCGCAAGGTCCGTGTCGGGATCGCGGCCGACAATATGGGCATCCGCTACCCGGCCGTCCTCGAGCTCCACCCGCACCGTTTCAGCGTTGGCAATGACGTGATGATTGGTGACGATGTGGCCGCTCTCGTCCACGATCACCCCGGACCCCAGGCTGCGCTCGATTCGCGGCCGATAACGGGGCAGGATATTTCCGAACAGCTCGCCCAGCGGCGAAGGTACAACCCGATCCCGCACCAACCGGGCTGTGTAGATGTTCACCACAGAGGGCGCCGCTCGGTCAACGGCGGCGGAATAGGTCACCCGCGCGGGCGCGGGCAGGGCCGGGGATGACACGGCGGGCATGATGGGCAGGACCGTGGCACCCCCCCGCCGGATGAGGTCGGGACGCACCGCCACTATGACGAAGGCGAGGGCCAAACCTCCCACGATCGATCCGACCACGAACGTAAGTCCGCGACCTAAGCGCTCCAGCATCGTTCAACTCCGCAGATTTCCGTGCATTCGTCAAGCGGCCCAAGGACCATGAAGGTTCCTTGCTGGCACGGATGGTGATGATCGTTTGTGTATAATGCGCCGCCCCCCGCAAGCCGGAAACTGCACAGCACCGGAAGCTGTTTCGCCCGCACGTGTGAGTGCGTGGCGCGCTTGAGGCTGGCGGTGTGCTTGATTGGGTGGCGGATATTGAGTGAAAGCGGGAGAGCCGTTCGATGGCGGATAACGTGGTCGCCGACCAGGCAGTCGACCTGAGTCGACGCAAGTTTCTGACGAATGCCACCATAGTCACAGGGGCTGTGGGTGCGGTGTTCGTGGCCGTGCCGTTCGTGGAGTCCTGGACTCCGTCGGAGCGGGCTCGCGCGTTGGGCGCGCCGACCGAACTCGATGTGTCGAAGATCGATCCGGGCCAGATGACCATCGTCACCTGGCGCCGGCAGCCGATTTACGTGGTACGGCGCACGCCGGAGATGGTGCAGCACCTCCAGGGCCACGACGGCGATTTGAAGGATCCGACGTCGGAGCAGTCGAAACAGCCGGATTATGCAAAGAATGTCCAGCGGGCGCGCAAGGCCGAGTATCTCGTCCTGATCGGCACCTGCACCCACCTGGGTTGCCTGCCGAAGCAACGCTTCGAGGCCGGGATGGCCGAGATGGGACCCACCTGGCCGGGCGGCTTTTTCTGCCCCTGTCATGGCTCGCGATTCGATCTTGCCGGCCGTGTGTTCAATGGCTCGCCGGCTTCGGTGAACCTGGTGGTGCCGCCGTACGAGTATCCGAATGACAAGACGCTGCGTGTCGGCGCTGACGAGAAGGGAGCCGCCTGATGGCCGCGACACAAGAATCATCGGGCGCGCAGCCTGAGAAAAAAGGATTCCTGGGCTGGCTCAACAAGCGCCTGCCCGTCGATGAGTTCGTCAAGACGCAGTTGACGGGCTACTACGCGCCGAAGAACTTCAACATCTGGTACTTCTTCGGCTCGCTGGCCTTGCTGGTGTTGGTGATGCAGTTGGTCACCGGCATCTTCCTCACGATGTTTTACAAGCCGGGCGAGCTCACCTCGTTCGACTCGGTCGAATACATCATGCGCGAGGTGGATTCGGGGTGGCTCATCCGCTACCTGCATTCCACCGGGGCGTCGGCGTTCTTCATCGTTGTCTACCTGCACATGTTCCGGGCGCTTCTGTACGGATCGTACAAGCCGCCCCGCGAGTTGCTGTGGATCTTCGGCATGCTCGTGTACCTCGCGCTCATGGCCGAGGCCTTCATGGGCTACGTGCTGCCTTGGGGCAACATGTCCTTCTGGGGCGCGCAGGTCATCGTGAATCTGTTCGGCACCATCCCGGCGATCGGGCCGCCGCTCGTAGAGTGGATCCGCGGCGACTACGGCATCGCGGATGCGACCCTGAACCGGTTCTTCGCTCTGCATGTCGTGGCGATTCCGCTGGGGCTGCTGCTGCTGGTGGTGTTGCATCTTGTGGCACTGCGCCAGACCGGGTCGAACAATCCCGACGGCGTTGAGATCAAGAAAAACCTCGGACCCAACGGTCACCCGGTCGACGGCATCCCCTTCCACCCGTACTACACGGTGAAGGACATCTTCGGCGTTGGGGTGTTCTTCATTCTGTTCACGATCATTGTGTTCTTTGTGCCGACTTTCGGGGGTTTGTTCCTCGAAGGGCCGAATTTCGATCCGGCCAACCCGATGTCGACTCCGGAGCACATCGCGCCGGTGTGGTACTTCACGCCCTATTACGCGATCCTGCGCGCCGTGCCGGATCAGCGGATGGGCGCCCTGCTGATGGGACTTTCGGTGGTGTTGTTCCTGTTCCTGCCGTGGCTGGATCGTTCGCCGGTGAAGTCGATGCGTTATCGCGGACCGATTTCGCGCGTGATGCTGGGGCTGTTCGTAGTGTCGTTCATCTCGCTCGGCTACCTCGGGTTGGAGCCTCCGTCCGGCCTGTACACGGTGCTTGCCCGCGTCTTCGCGGTCATTTACTTCGCGTTCTTCCTCGGTATGCCGTTCTACTCCCGTGCGAGTTTCGATCGGACGAAGCCGGTTCCTGACAGAGTGGTGTTCAATGCGCACTAATAAAAAGGCGCGCGCCCTGGGACGTTTCCTGGTCGTAGCGGTGGTCGAGTGCGTTCTGGTGACCGGTGTCGCGGCGTTCGCGGGCACCGTCCACGCGGCGGAGGAAGAGAAGGGCGGCGGCCTGGGTTCCGACTGGGCGACATCCCGCGCGAACACCGATGTTGATAACAAGGCGTCTCTGCAGAGGGGCGCGCGCAACTTCGCCAACTACTGTCTCGGCTGCCACTCGCTGAAGTACGAGCGCTGGTCGCGGATGGCGAAGGACCTGGAAATTCCCGAGGATCTGCTCCAAAAGGACATCATGCCCCCGGGCGACAAGCCCGCGCAGTACGTCCTGACGAGCATGCCTGCCACGGATGCCGAGGCTTGGTTCGGTAAGGCTCCGCCGGACCTGTCGCTGATCGCGCGGTCGCGCGGCACGAACTACATCTACCAGATATTCACGACTTACTACGTCGACCCGACGCGGCCGACCGGCGCGAACAATCTCCGGTTGCCGGCGATCGCGATGCCCGCCGTGCTGTCGGAGCTGGAGGGGCTGAAGCGTCCCGTTTACAAGAACGTCGAGACGCGCGGACCGGATGGTAAGGTCAGTACCGAGCAGGTCTTCGATCATTTCGAGATGATTGCACCTGGCCGGCTGAGCACCGCGGAATACGAAGCCTTTGTACGGGACACGGTGAATTTCCTGGACTATGTGGGCGAGCCCACCCAGTCGGCGCGGCGCTCGCTAGGGATCTGGGTAGTGCTGTTCCTGCTCGTATTCACCTGGCTGGCCTGGCTGATGAAGAAGGAATTCTGGAAGGACGTGCACTGATCCGTAGGGTGGGGTGACACAGGCTGGATTTTGTGGCCCCCGGCCGGTCGCGGGGGCGCCAAAGCGTGACGCGTGGAATTGAGCGCCACGGGTAGCGGTGTATGCTCGGCTAGGTCGTGGGCTCGGGGTTCAGGCTCGTTATGCGCGCGGCGCGCGCTCACGAGCGGCAGCGGTGAGTCTCAGGCCCTCAGGTGGGAGATCGGGAAGTTGTCGAGCAGACGATCCATCATGACGCTGTTCTCTGCGCCGAATGACCCTTTCAGTCATCGCACGCGCATCGTGTTGGCTGAGAAAGGCATCAGCATCGACATCGTCAGTGTCGACTCCGCGAAGTTCCCCGAGGATCTCCTGGATCTCAACCCGTATCACAGCGTGCCGACGCTGGTCGATCGGGACCTGGTGCTCTACGACTCGCGCGTCATCATCGAGTACCTCGATGAGCGTTTCCCGCATCCCCCGTTGATGCCGGTCGACCCGGTCACCCGGGCACAGTTCCGCCTGGCGCTGTATCGGATCGAGCGCGACTGGTACAGCCTGGTGCAGCAGATCGAGTCCGAGCCCGACAAGAAGCAGACGGTGAAGCTGAAGAAAATTCTCCGCGACACCATTCTGCAGAGCACCGAATTGTTCAAGATCAAACCGTACTTTCTGTCCGACGAGTTTTCGCTCGTGGATGCGAGCATCGCGCCGGTGCTGTGGCGCCTGCCGTACTACGAGATCGACCTGCCCCCGCAGGCACAGCCGATCATCAAGTACGCGAGCCTCATCTTTTCGCGACCCGCATTCCGCGAAGGTTTGTCCGAGAAGGAACAGGAGATGCGACTCCTCTAGTCGAAGCCTGTTGTCCCATGACCAGCCCCGCCCCGCCTAAACGCCCCTACCTGTTACGTGCCATGCATCAATGGATCAGCGACTGTGGCAACACGCCGCACGTGATCGTCGATGCCGACCGCGCCGGCCCCGAGATACCCAAGGCGTACGTGAAGGAAGGGAAGATCGTTCTGAATCTCAGCTTCACCGCGACTCAGCGGCTGAAGCTCGGAAACGAAGATATTGAATTCGACGCTCGCTTCGCCGGCGTCGTACACCATGTAGTATTTCCCGTTGCTGCCGTGCTCGGTATCTACGCGCGCGAGACCGGGGAGGGCATGGTGTTCTCGGATCAGGACCTTGGTCCCGAGCCTCCCCGGCCCACCTCGACCGAGGAAGGCAGTGGGAGCAGTGCTCCGCCTCGTGCACGGCCGCAGTTGAAGGTCGTGAAGTAGAAAGGGAGGGGAGCCCGCGGTTTCCCGCGAGCTCCACGCCGCGTGGAGAGTCGGCCGATAAGCCGGGTTCTGTCGTGGATGATCATTCCTCTGGGACCTACGTCACCGTAAGCCTCAAGCGACCTACCCGGAAGCGCGCGCGGATCGACGCTGCCCCTTGAGATGCTTGCGCATCTCGGACCGCTTCCCTATTTGGTCTTGCTCCAGGTGGGGTTTACCATGCCGGCCTTGTTACCAAGGACGCGGTGCGCTCTTACCGCACCGTTTCACCCTTACCGGCTGTTACAGCTTGCGCCGCAGCAGCTTAGGCGGTTTGCTCTCTGTTGCACTTTCCGTAGGCTCGCGCCTCCCAGGCGTTACCTGGCACCTGATCCGCCGGAGCCCGGACTTTCCTCCACCCCTGACGTTACCGCCAGGAGCAGCGATCACCTGGCTGGCTCTCCACCACCCACAATACGGTGGTGTGCGCGGAAGTCAATTTTCCGGCACAGAATCCTTGCCGCGCGTCGCGAGCGCATACGCCTCATTTCGTGTTGCTCCGGTGAGCTGCGCGGCAATCGCCGCGGCTCGGCTCGGTGGTAGCTCCTTTGTCAGGAGCTCCACAGCGCGACGTAACAACTGGGGATCCACCGAAGTCGTCGTTGGTGGAGCGCCGTGAACGACGAGCGTGATCTCGCCTCGCTGAAAATTAGGCTCGCTGCGCGCTTTCGCCAACAGGTCATCGAGGCTGCCGCGGTAGATCGTTTCGTGGGTCTTCGTTAGCTCTCGCGCTACCACCCCTTGTCGTTCGCCACCGAACTCCAGCACGAAGTCTGCAAGCGTATCTGCGATGCGATGAGGCGCCTCGAAAAACACTAACGTGCGAACTTCGTTGGCGAGCCGCGCGAGCTCTGTGCGCCGCTCACGTTCGCGTGCAGGGAGAAATCCTTCAAAACAGAAACGGCTCGTCGGCAGCCCCGCTACGGCCAAAGCCGTTGTAATCGCTGACGGTCCTGGGATCGCCAGCACTTCGAAACCCGCTGCCGCTGCGCGGCTGACGAGCTCGAAACCTGGATCGGACAGCAAGGGTGTGCCTGCGTCGCTGACGAGCGCGATGTTCTCGCCGGCCTCCAGTCGCGCGAGAAGATCCGGGACGCGCTGCGTCTCGTTGTACGAGTGCAGCGACAGCAGTGGACGCGAGACGCCAATGGCTTGCAGCAACGCCAGTGTATGACGCGTGTCCTCGGCGGCAATGAGATCCGCGGTTTCCAGAGCCTCGCGTGCGCGAGTGCTCAAATCGCTCATGTTGCCGATTGGAGTCGCTACGACTTGCAGCCGACCATGCGGCTTAACCACTATAATCCTCGATTGGAGGCTGAGACCGAGGAGCGCTTTGCGCGGGCATCGGCCATCAGATTCCTTGAGGCCGCAAACCGCGGCCACTTATCCGGGCCATCCTGCCCGCCAATGAAAGGTCCGGCAACCGATGTTGATCGCGCGATGGATCGTCCGCTGCGCCGTGATAACCGCGGCGGCACTTGCTCTGACGGGCTGCCCCAGCATTACCCGGCAGGTCGAGCTGCCCCCTTCGGTCGATAGGGCCGAGGCCCTGGCGCGCCAAGGCGATCAGGGCGGCGCTGCCAAAATCTATGAAGCGTTGGCTGAGCAGAACAGCGGCGCCGATCGCAACGAGTTCGTATTTCGTGCCACACGCGCCTACCTGGCTGCGCGGCTTCCCGACGAAGCGGCACGGGTCCTGGGCACTGTTCAGCAGCCGCTGAATGCCAAGCAGAATCAGCAGTACGCCTTCCTGGATGTGGACGTCACACTTGCTCGCGGGCAAGGCGCGCAAGCGTGGCAGAAGATCAGCGCGATGCCCGTGCCGGCGACGATTCAAGAGGCGGCGGAGTATTTCAGGATTCGGCAGCAGGCGGCATTCGCTGCGGGTCGGCCGGCGGATGCGGTGGCGGCGGAAATCTCGGCGGAGCCTTGGTTGTCCAACGCGCAGGAGTTACGTCAGAGCCGCGTGAATCTCCTCGGTCAGCTGCGCGACGCTAACGATCACGGTGCGAAAATCGATCCGCGCGCGTCGAATGATCCCGTCGTCCGCGGTTGGCTCGAGCTGGGGCCCTTGGCGGCACTGGCCGCTCGGAATCCAGGCAGCGCGATTCCCCAGATCGAAGTCTGGCGGGCGCGCAATCCCAACCATCCGGCTGCCGAGATCGTACGCACTCAACTCCTGGGTGCGCAGCAGGGACCGATAGAGACTGCCGAAGCTCATATCGCCTTACTGCTGCCCATCAGCGGTCGCGCGGGTGCCGCTGCGACGCAGGTGCGCGACGGATTCATGACCGCGTACTACCAGTCGGCGCCGGCGCAGCGTCCACGCGTACGCGTTTATGACACGGGTGAGGGTGGCAGTATCGCGGATGCGATCACGCGCGCCACGCAAGAAGGGGCTGAGTTTATTGTTGGTCCGCTTACGCGCGAGGAAGTTGTGGCGGCTGCGGATCTGGCCTCGCCTCATCCGCCGATTCTTGCGCTCAACTTTCTACCCTCTGAAAGGCCGGCTCCCGCGACGTTTTATCAGTACGCGCTGTCGCCGGAAGACGAGGCGCGTTTGGCTGCGCGCCGCATATTGGATGATGGACACCGACATGGAGTGGCAATCGTGCCCTCGGGTGACTGGGGCATTCGGGTGCTCGCCGCTTTCAAGCAGGAGTTGGAAGCGGGCGGCGGTAGTTTGTTCGCGGCGACCACGGTCGACGCGGCGCAGACGGATTATTCGGATCCGGTGATGCAGATTCTGCGGATCTCCGACAGTCGTGCGCGACACAAGCGGCTGGAGTCCATTCTCGGCACGAAGTTGGAGTTCGAGCCGCGCCGGCGCGCGGACCTGGAATTCATTTTTGCCCCGGGGCAGGCGAGCATGGAGCGGTTGCTGCGGCCGCAGCTGCGGTTTCATTACGCGGGTGATGTGCCGACCTATGCCACCTCCGATGCATTCGAGCCCGACACGCGCTCGAACCAGGATCTCGAGGGTTTGATGTTTCCTGACATGCCGTGGATGTTGGGAGGCGACCTGGCGGACGCTGTTAGAGCCGCGGTCCGCGACGCATGGCCGAATGGCGGCCCGCGGCGGGGGCGGCTTTTTGCGTTTGGATTCGATTCGTACAGGCTGGCTGTCGCGCTGCGCGCGCGCGGTGTATCCAACACTGTCAGCATCGAGGGTCTGACGGGGCACCTCAGTCTCGACGCAGATCGCCGCGTGCACCGTGACCTGAATTGGGCGCAGATACACGACGGCGAGGTCAAGCTGCTGCAGCCCCCGGCACAGGCAGCACCCGCGGCGGCGCAGGTGGCGCCGGCGGGGCAGTAGGGGAGAAGAGCGAACGGATGCCCGGCTGGGGATTTGGATGGACGGCATGGAGGCCGGCGAGATTGACAGAGAAACGACTGTTTGAGAAACGAGCGCCGCGGGACGGGCGCCTCCCCACCGGGCGCGAGCAGCTGCGCCCGCGCGCCTCGCGAATGCCGAGCGGACGCAGGACGGCGAAGCAGCTCGCGGGCGCAGCTGCTGAAAACATCGCTGCCGATTTCCTGCGAGCCAAAGGTCTCGAAATCCTCGAGCGAAACTATCGCCGGCGCCTCGGGGAATTGGACATCGTCGCCCGCGATGGGGATGTCCTCGTCATCGCCGAGGTTCGTACCCGCGCTAGCGACCGCTATGGTGGAGCGGCTGCCAGCGTCGATGCCCGTAAGCAGCAGCGCATCATCCGCGCGACCTGCCTATTGCTTCAGCGGCGGAAAGACCTAGCCCGCCTCCGCGTTCGCTTCGACGTCATCGTTGTGTCGAATATAGCCAGCGAAACGTCCGCCGTTGAATGGATCCAACACGCTTTTTTGACATAAGCCGACGGTGGGTTCGCGGTACAGCGGTGGAAAATGTAAACCACTGTATAAGGTTCACCGGGCAAGCCGCTGATTGCTAAGCCGAATGCGTCTCAAGCACCTGGCGCGAGCTTGGCCACGCACACATAAGTCGTTGTGACTGCGACGAATTTCTCACTATTTCAATTGACATAGATCGCCCCCGATTTCTATAGTGGTCGCCGGTGGGAGAAAGTGGGGGGAGATGGGCGAGTCCCTCGCTCCTGGATCATGCTTCGCGGTGCAACAAAAGTAACCCTGGACGACAAGGGACGGATGGTCATGCCCACCCGCTATCGGGAGCAGATCTCCGTGCTGTCGCAAGGGAAGCTGGTGGTGACCGTGGATCGTGAGCAGTGCCTCCTCATTTACCCCCTACCCGAATGGGAACAGACCGAGCGCAAGCTGATGAGCCTGCCGAGCCTGCATCCGCAGTCTCGCAGGTTACAACGGCTCATGGTGGGCCATGCGACCGATCTGGAGCTCGATGGGCACGGGAGATTTCTCCTGCCACCCGAGTTGCGCGAATTCGCACAACTCGAGCGGCACGGCATGTTGATTGGTCAGGGTAATCGCTTCGAGCTTTGGGACGAGACGCGCTGGAACGAGCAGCGCGAGGGCTGGCTGAAGAGTGAGGACACTTTGACCGATCTGCCATCCGAGCTCGATTCGCTGTCGTTGTAAACGACGCGAGCGGGCTGGGTTGGCGAGGAAGATTGAAACGGGGATGCGCGCCGCTTAAGCGTGCATCAGGCAATAACGCGGCACTTCGGGGGCGAGATCTCATCGTGGATAAGCACACACCGGTGCTTGTCGCACAGACGCTCGCGGCGCTGGCCCTCGAGGCGGACGGTTACTATGTCGATGCGACGTTCGGGCGTGGCGGCCATACGGCACTCATTCTCCAGGCCCTGGGTCGAGAAGGCCGCCTGCTCGCGATCGACAGGGACCCGCAAGCCATCGCGGCCGGGCGCGAGCGCTTTGCCGACGAAGTGCGGCTTACGCTCGTCCACGCGGCGTTTGCCGATCTCGCCGCGTGCGTGCAGACACACTCGCACGGTCGCCCTTGCCGGGGCGTGCTCTTCGACCTCGGTGTCTCATCCCCGCAGCTCGACGACCCGGCCCGCGGCTTCAGCTTCCGCGCCGACGGTCCGATCGATATGCGTATGGACCCGACACGCGGCGAGCCGGTCTCTGCCTGGCTCGCTCGGGCGAGCGTCGACGAGATTCGCGAAGTGATCGCCACACTTGGAGAAGAGCGCTTCGCGCGCCGTATCGCGCAGTCGATCGTGACCGCGCGCGCCGAGGCACCTCTCGAGCGCACGTCACAGCTCGCGGCGCTCGTCGCACGCGCCGTGAAAACCCGCGAGCCCGGCAAGAACCCCGCGACACGGACTTTTCAGGCGTTGCGCATGTTCATCAACGATGAGCTGGGACAGGTCGAGAAGGGCCTGGCCGGCGCGCTGCAGGTGCTCGACCGCGGCGGCCGCCTCGCTGTTATCAGCTTTCACTCGCTGGAAGATCGCATCGTCAAACGCTTCATGAAGCGTGAGTCCGAGGTCGATCCGGCGCTCGTGGACCTTCCCGTCGTGCCGCCCGAGCTGCAGCCGCGACTGAAGCTAGTGGGCAAGAAGGCTCGTGCTGAAGATGTCGAGGTCGACAGCAACCCTCGTTCACGCAGCGCGTTGCTCCGTGTAGCAGAGAAAGTCAGATGAGCGCGGCGGTGTGAGTATATGAACATCCTGTCGGGCAAAGCGCTGGTGATCGTTGTTTCCGTTCTGTGGGTCGGAGCGCTGGGTTCGGCTGCGGGTGCGATTTACTGCAAGCACCGCGCGCGTCAGATGTTCGTTGAGCTCGAGCAATTGAATGCGCGCCGGGACAACCTCGAAATCGAGTGGGGTCAGTTGCAGCTCGAGCAGAGCTCCTGGTCCACGCAGGCGTTTGTCGAGCGTGTCGCCACCACGAAGCTGCACATGGCGATGCCTCCCCCCAAAGAGATCGAGATCGTCGCGCCATGAGGGGACGCCACACATTCGATGCCCCGTTGTCGTTTCGTTGGCGAGCGTACGTCCTCGTCGGCCTGCTGGCTTGCGCCGCGGTCGCGCTTGTCTGGCGCGCCGCCAACCTGCAGTTGGTCGACCACACGTTTTTGGCAAAGGAGGGCGACGCGCGCTTCTCCCGCGTCGTACAGATTGCCGCCCACCGCGGCACCATCACCGACCGTTATGGTGAGCCGCTCGCCGTCAGCACGCCTGTCGACTCCATCTGGGTGAACCCCAAGGAGATCGCGCTGGCACCCGAACAAATCCCTCGTCTGGCGAGCGCTTTGAAGCTGGATCGAGCGGACCTTGCGCGACGTATCACGAGCAATCTCGATCGTGATTTCCTCTATCTCGCTCGCCATCGCGAGCCCTCGGAAGCGGAGCGAATAAAGGCGCTCGGCATCCCCGGCGTTTATCTCTCGCGCGAATATCGACGTTATTACCCGTCCGGGGAAGTAGCCGGTCACATTCTCGGTTTCACCAACGTCGACGACGCTGGGCAGGAGGGGCTGGAACTGGCGTTCGATCACTGGCTCGCTGGCGAGAACGGCTCGAAGCGGGTCATTCAGGACCGCTACGGACATATCGTGGAGAACGTGGAGGGGATACGTCCCGTCCGTCCCGGCCGCGATCTCGTGTTGTCGATCGATCTTCGCGTCCAGTACCTCGCCTATCGGGAGCTCAAGGCCGCCATCCGCGACAACCGCGCCACTGGCGGCTCCGTCGTCGTGCTCGATATCACGACCGGCGAGATACTCGCCATGGTCAATCAGCCCGCCTACAACCCGAATGACCGCGACCACATGGCGCCGGGCGCGTATCGCAACCGCGCCGTAACTGACATCTTCGAGCCCGGCTCCTCCATGAAGCCGTTCTTTGTCGCCACGGGGATAGCCGCAGGTCAGTACGACGATCACAGCATCATCGATACCTCGCCCGGCTTCATCAAAGTCGGCGCGAAGATCTTCGATGACGAGCACAACCTGGGCGCCGTCAATATCGCAACCATCCTGGCGAAGAGCTCGAATGTCGGCATGGCGCATATCGCGCTCAGCCTGCCCCCGGAGCTCATCTGGAACACACTCACGCACTTCGGTTTCGGGGAGGTGACGACGAGTGGCTTCCCGGGTGAATCGGCGGGGCTCCTTCCGCAGCTCTCGCAGTGGCGGCCGATTGGTATCGCCACCATGTCCCATGGTTACGGCATCTCGGTGACGCCGCTGCAGCTCGCCCATGCGTACGCGACGCTCGGCGCGCGAGGCCTAGCTCGTCCGATTTCCTTTCTGCGAGTCGACTCTCCCCCCGCAGGACAGCGCGTCCTCGACGAGCACTCGAGCATCGAGCTCACCAGCATGCTCGAGTCCGTTGTCATCGCGGAAGGCGCTACTGGCAAGTTGGCCGCCATTCCCGGATATCGCGTCTCGGGAAAGACGGGTACCGCCTACAAACTGTTGGGCGGCGCCTACTCCACGGATCGCTACACGGCAGTCTTCGCCGGCGTCGCGCCTACAACCAACCCGAGACTGGCAGCCGTCGTCGTCATCGATGATCCGACTGGGGGTCAACACCAGGGTGGTCCCGTTTCGGCGCCGGTGTTTTCGGGAGTTGTCGGTGGCGCCCTACGCCTGCTGGCGGTCGCGCCCGATCAACCCATCAACGGCCCCGAGGAGCTGCCCTCGACCCCGATTCGTTCGAGTGTACGGACTGCTTCACTGCCATGACCGGTGCGGACTCTCAACTCGGTGTTCCGGGCCCGGCCCGGCCACTCGCCGACCTGACGGCGGGTTTTGTCACCGTGCCCGCGGACATTGTCGTGAGCGATGTAACGCTGGACAGCCGTGCGGCTGTGCCCGGCGGTCTGTTCCTGGCTTTAAAGGGACGGACGTCTCACGGGGTGAAGTTCGCGGATCAGGCCGTCGCCCTCGGTGCGCGCGCCGTGCTCTACGAAGACTCTCCAGATGCGACCACACCAAAG
>DATBCZ010000218.1:0-10795 GCA_036270175.1 Steroidobacteraceae bacterium
GCCGTTGGGGTTCCGCACGCCCGCTCGGGGCCGCACCCGGAGCCGGACGCATGTGTCCCTCCTCACGCTGCGGGGCCTGGTGCTCAGGAGGCTTTGCATTCACCTCAGGGTGTTGAGCCGGCGGCGGCGCGTGCTCTTGAGGACGCGGCTGAGATGCCCGCGTGTCAACACGGCCCGCGTTTCTATCGGGTCGCTCCGCAGGACGGTCCGGCCTCTCAGCAGCCCGCCCCGGTCGCCCCGCATCCTGGTGCGACTGCTCGGCGGCGCCACCTAGGCGTATCGATCGATCGGGCTGCGGCCCCGAATGGGGGCGGTCCATACGCACGGCCTCACGCGGCGGCGGCCCGGCACTAGGCGGGGGTCCCGAGGGTCGCTGGTGATGGATCGTACGGTGTGCCCACTCCTCACGCTGCCCATACCATGGACGGTTGTGGTAGTGGCTTCCCCAGTACCCATCGAGCGAGAAAGCCACGACGGGTATGCCAAGTCCAGGCGCATACGAGTACAGCGGGACGTAGCCGCCCTGATACGCGTAAGTGATATCGGGCGAGTAGAGCCACCCCCGATTATCTCCAAACGCGACGTCACACCAACTCCAATCATCGAGACAACCCATCACCTGGATGGGCGTGTAGGCATCGAGCTCCGCCACCTCGGGATATGAGGGGTCGGGACCCGCACGGACACTCGCGTTATCGCTAGTCTCAGCGTTTTGCGCCATCAAAGCGCCGGAGACGGTCAGAAGAAGCGCGCCCACAGAAAGGCGCAGACAAGTTGAAGCTGTCATTCCCGCCCTCCGCGGTTGTAGTTACAGCATCAAACGCCCCGCGAGGTCAACGGTTCCGGCGTCGGTCGGCCACCGGCGCCGCCGAGGAGTGCCGCCGTTGCAGGTCATTGCTATGGTTTCGGGCGACACTTTGTGCACGGAGTGGTCACTATTTCACGACGAGGCCTCCGAACCCGCCGCCCGCAGGGGCTTTCTGTGACAATAGGCGTTTTAACCGGCCGGCAGGACAATGTTGCGGACACGACAATCTTTGATAGCGCGATTTACCCTGGCAACGGTGTTTCTGGGTGCCTTTGCAACAACGTCCGCGGCCGAAGAGGCGCCTCCTCCGCCTGGCCTGGGGGAAGCGACGTTTCAGCGCATTTGCGCGGCCTGTCATACCACGCTCGTTTCGAGAGCCAGTCCGACGTCCGACAAGCCCGTGGATCCGGCTATCTTGCGGGCGCCCCCACGCGAGTTGCTCCGGCAAGTCCCGCCCGAAAGCGTGCTGGCAGCACTCACGAGCGGCAAGATGCAGGCCCAAGGAGCGTTGCTGAACGACGCCGAGCGGCACGCGGTTTCGGAATATGCATCAGGCAGTCGCTTCGGCAGTGCCGCCTACGGATCGGTCGCCACCGAGAAGCCCAACTTGTGCACGAGCCCGGGCCCCGCAACGGCCTTGCAGTCGGCGCCGTCCTGGAACGGCTGGGGCAATGGCCTCGCCAACACCCGGTTTCAACCCCAGAAGACCGGCGGGCTGACCGCAGCGGACCTGCCGAAGCTGAAATTGAAATGGGCTTTTGGTTACACCAAGACCGTGGTGCTGCGCGCACAACCTGTCGTGTTTGGCCACCGTGTGTTCGTAACAAGCGAGTCCGGCGAGATTTACGCCCTCGACGCCAAGAGCGGTTGCACGTATTGGACCTACATGGCGGAGGCACCCGTCGGCGCAACCCCCTCGGTTGCCGCCTATAAAAAGCCAGGCGGCGGAAGCGGCTACGCCGTCTACCTCGGCGACCGGAAAACCAACGTCTACGCCCTGGACGTAAACACCGGGGCGTTATTGTGGAAGCGCAAGGCCGACGAGCATCCCGTGGCCGGAATTACCGGATCGCCAGCCCTTTATGACGGTCGCCTCTTCGTGCCAATACAAGGCGTGGGCGAGGAATCCATTGGCTCCACCAACAATTATCCGTGCTGCACTTTCCGCGGCAGCGTCGTCGCGTTCGATATCAACACTGGTGAGGTGGTCTGGAAAACCTACACCGTGGCGGAATCCCTGCCGCGCGGCAAGACCAGCAGCGGCGTGCAGCTTTTCGGACCCTCCGGTGGGGGCATCTGGTCCGCGCCCACCATCGATCCGAAACGGGGTGCGTTGTATGTTGGAACGGGCAACGGCTATTCCGACCCGGTGCAGCCGGGCACGGATGCCATCATCGCCATGGACCTGAAGACCGGCGCCGTTCGCTGGATGAAGCAGGTAGCCGGTCCGGACAACTGGGCTATGGGTTGCGCACCGAAGAATCCGAACAATCCGGCGTGTCCCAGCGAGCTCGGACCCGACTACGATTTTTCCGCGTCGCCGACGCTCGTGCACGCGAAAGACCGGGATCTTCTCATCGCTCCCCAGAAATCGGGCCTGGTGTTTGCCTTCGACCCGGATAAGAAGGGCGAGATCGTTTGGCAATCCCGGTTCGGCAAGGGAAGTGGCCTGGGCGGCCAATGGGGTATTGCGGTCGAAGGCCAGCGCTTCTTCATCGGCACGGCGGACTTGCTGACACCGACGCCGGGAGGCATGCATGCCATCGGGGTCACGGACGGCAAGCCTATCTGGGATAAGCCGCCGCAGCCGAAGCTCTGTGTGAAGAACGCCGGGCAGGCTTGCAGCTCCGGACAGGGAAGTGCACCGACTGCCATCCCCGGCGCGGTACTGAGTGCGGGACTGGATGGTGGCCTGCGCGCTTATTCGACCAGCGACGGCTCCATCATCTGGCTCTTCGACACCAACAAGGACTTCGAGACCATCAACGGTGTTGCCGCCCGCGGGGGCGCCATGGATCACGGCGGCGCTGTCGCCGTGGACGGGATGTTGTATGTGAATTCCGGCTACGGAGGCTTCACTGCGCATCCGGGTAACGTGCTGCTCGCTTTCGGAGTCAACTAATGGACAGACGAACATTTGTAGGAGCGGCTGCGACGACGGGAGCTGCGGCGGCGCTCTCGGCCTTTGCGGCGCCGGCGGCCCATACCTCGCCCGCCAATGCGAAGTCGGACAGTGCTCCGCCAGCGGCGTTTTACGCCGGCGGCCCGGACCCGGATATTCCGAAGGTCGGACTGCGCTGGGCCTTTTCCGCGACAGTGTTCTTCGCCGATCGCATCATGATTCAATCCCCTAATCCGCGCGGCTACACCTCGGTGGGCGGAGGCGAGATCTGGGGTCCGAGATTACAGGGCCGTGTGCTGCCTGCCAGCGGGGCTGACTACTACAAGGGCTCCTTCAACACGTACTACATGTTCGAGGCATCTGACGGAGCCCTGATCTTCATTCACAACCGTGGCACCATGCGGCGTTTTCAGGCGCCCCCCGAGCCGGGTAAACCGCTCTTGCCGCCGGCCAATACAGATCCCGGCACGCCCGTCTGGACGCGCTTCCGGGCAACTCCGGTTTTTACCGCACCCACCGGCCCGCACGACTGGATGAATCGAACGGTGTTCGTGGCCAACTCGCAGCGGCAGGCCAATCCCGACCATACGGTTTTCAGCTACTACGAAGTGCTCTGAAGGAAAGCAACACCATGCGCGATTTCGTAGTTCCCAAAACAGACACCAAGGTGCTCGGCAAAGTCGAGCTCGAGTATGCCTTTCAGTTGCGCGCCCGATTTGATGCGCCCCACGTATCCAAAACACCGAAGGGAGATTTCCGCTACCAGGACATCACCAGCGGAGATGTGCGCGGCGCGCGACTCACCGCCACGGTCTATCCCGACAGCGGTGGCCAGTACGACACGGTGCGCCCCGATCGCGTTCGCGACGTCGACTCACATTTCATTCTCAAGGCCGAGAACGGCGAATGGATCTACGTCGAGCACGTAGGCTATCGGCGCCAGGACGGCTATTACCGCGCCATCGCCTATATCGATGCGGACACCAAGGGCACGTACGACTGGCTCAACAACACCACTTTCGTGGTGACCGCCAAGGAGTCAGCCGACGAGCGCGAGGTCGTCTTCTACTACTACTTGGCGAACTGACTGGCCTGGCGAATTGACCGGCGTCCTCTAAAGGCCAATCGAGACGGTCTTGATCTCGGTGTAGGCCTCGATGCCTTCGCGTCCGCCCTCGCGACCGAGTCCTGACTGCTTGTAGCCGCCAAAGGGCATGGGTTGCTCGCGGCCACCGCCGTTGATGGTGATAGTGCCTGCCTGGATGCGGCGCGCGAGCCCGTGCGCCACCGACAGATCCCGCGTCCAGATGTTTGCCGCGAGACCGTACACGGTGTCGTTCGCCAGGTTCGCCAACCGGTCGAGTTCGTCGGCGTCGCCGAAAGGCATGACACACAGAACAGGACCGAAAATCTCGTCCTGAAAGACGCTCATATCGGGCCGCACGCCGGCCAGCAGCGTCGGCTGCACGAAATAGCCGTCGCCATCGATGCGTCGGCCGCCGGTGACGATTTCCGCCCCCTGGCTGGCACCGGCGCCGATATAACTCATGACACGCTCGAGCTGCTTCTGGGAGATGATGGGACCCATCTCCGTATCCGGCGCAACACCGGGGCCCACTTTCAGCTTCTGCGCACGATCCGCGAAACCCTGCACGACCTTGTCGAAGACCTTCTTGTGCGCGAACAGCCGGGTTCCGGCCGCGCAGAACTGTCCGGTCTTGAAAAAGATGGTCTGAGTCGTCGCGGCGGTGGCCGCCTCGATATCAGCGTCCGCAAAAATGATGACCGGCGACTTACCCCCCAGCTCCAGCGTCACGCGCTTCATGTGCGCGGCCGCCCCCGCCAGGATGGATTTGCCCACGCGGGTCGAGCCCGTGAACGAGATCTTGTTGACATCCGGATGATCGACGATGGCTTGTCCCGCAGCCCCGCCGTATCCCGTCACTATGTTCACCACTCCGGGAGGCAGTCCGACCTCCTCCATGAGCTGTCCGAGTCGCAACGCCGATAACGGGGCCAGTTCCGCGGGCTTGAGAACCACGGTGCAGCCGGCGGCGAGTGCCGGCGACAGTTTGTTCACCGCCATCAGAAAGGGGGCATTCCAGGGTGTGATAGCGCCCACCACTCCAACAGGCTCGCGCAGCGAATACGTGAACGCGCGTGCCTGGGGCGAGGAAAGTGCCGTATCGCCCGTCAGCTTGGTCGTCCACCCGGCGTTGTAGCGCAGGCTATCGATCGCCATGTTGATATCGACATGCCGGGTGCTGCGCACGGGGTTGCCGCCATCGAGACTTTCCAGCAGCGCCAACTCATCCGCGTTGCGCTCCACGGCCTCGGCGAGCTTCAACATCAACTTGCCGCGCTCGGCGTGACTCATGCTCGGCCAAGGGCCTCTTTGAAACGCTCTGCGCGCCGCCTTGACGGCGAGGTCTACGTCGGCGGCACTCCCTGCCGCGACCTGTGCGATCTCTCGTCCGGTGGAGGGATCGAGCACGGCGAACGTCTCGCCTGACTGCGCAGGCGTCCACCTTCCGTCGATGAAGAGTTGGTGTGGACGCGACAGAAAGCCCGAGTACAGGGAGTCGAGGCGCGACGTCGAAAGGGCGGCGTTCATAACTTCAAGCCTCCTTGGGCAGCTGGTCGCCGGGAACCCAGAACCCGTGCACCTGCCCCACCACGCGATAGGGCATTTTGACCCGTGCGACAGGGCCGGCAGCGAGGTCGTGCGTATCCACGAAAACCAGGTCCGAGCGTCCGTTCTCTTTGCGGTGATCCGCGATGCCCACGAGGTAACCATCGCCCTCCGGGGCGCCGGCTTTACGCGGGACGAAGGTCATTTCGGCCAGGCCGACGTCGGGGCCCGCCGAGTAGCTGGTGGTGGTCATCTTCTGATGATCGAACATCACCCAACCACGACCGCCGGGGCCGACCGAGTTAATGAACCCATAGCGATACGGCACGGTATGGAAGCGATCGTCCTGCCGCGCCAACACGCCGGTGATGTCGGGATAAGCCGTCTGCACCTCGTACATTTTGTTGCGCCGGTTGGCGAGGTTGATCTTGAAACGGCGGATGCGACCGGCCGCCTTCTTCGGATCGAACGGCTCGTGCAGGCTGGGGAAGAACGGGAACTGGTTGCCCTCCCCACCATCCATGTCGATATAACAGGTATCACCGTCCGACCAGGCGCCCATGAGATGGGTGCACATGAGCTGTTGCCCCGTGAACCAGCGGACGTCGCGACCATCGCCCCCGCGGCGCATCACACCCATATAGCTCGGCAGGGTGGAATCCCAGGCGAAATGCACCTGCCCCGCCTTGATCTGCTCCATGTTGGTGGCCAACGGGGTGATAAAGAAGGCAATGTGCTTCTGGGTGACCGCGAAGTCGTGGATCATGCCCACGTAAGGGGGCTTGATCCAGGCTTCCCAGTTGATGCTGCCGCCACGATCGGCGGAAAACACATAGATGTCATCCGACGCCAGGCCCTTCGCCTCGTAGCCGAACGAAACATACTCTCCGGTCACGGGGTCGATCTTCGGGTGCGCCGTATGAGTCTTCGACTGCAGCTTGCCGCCGAAGGTGTAGTAGTCGTCGGTGGTCTCGAGCGTGAGCGGATTCATGGCCACCGGAGGGCTGTCCTCCTTGAACACCAGCAGCTTGCCGTGGTGATAGAAAAGCTGCGTGTTGGCGGTGCCACGGCTGAGGCCGGCCACCCGCGGGTCGTCGGTGGTTGGATTTCTGTACATCCCGAACAACGACTGCCGCGCGGCGTGCTGCGCCTTCCAACGCTGAGTGCGGGCATAGCGCGTGCGGTAATCGACGTGCCCGTCCTTGATCCGGAACATGCTGACATGTCCCTCGCCGTCGAAGCCGATGTCGTGGCCGTACTTCGCGGGCTTCGGGTACTGCGGATCGGGACCGACACGGAAGAACGCGCCATCCAGGTCGGCTGGCAGTTGCCCATCCACCTCGCAGTCGAACAATTCGACTTCCGAGCGATTAACGCCCCCTCCGTCACTACCACCGCCGCCAAATGCGCGGGGATCATTGGGAAAGAGGACCGCGGCCTCGGCGGAGCTAGCAGCCAGGGTACCCGCTACGGCGAGACCGGCGCCCGTTACCGCGGCACCGGTGAGGAAATCACGGCGATCCAGGCGCGGGCCCGAGCTACTGTTGTTGGAATCAGAACTCATAGACGGCGCTCTCCTGGAAACCGCAGCGGGTCAATTCGTAGATTGACCGACGAGTATAGGAGGCGGCCGGACTGAGTCAATTTAGCGCGGGCCGGAGCGCCATCAGTCGGATGGCCAGTCGTGGGACGCGCAGGCCGCGCGCCCATTCGCGTCAGCTGAAATCCACCGTGCCCAGGAGTCCCTTGGGGTCGCAGAGGTGCTTCAAACGCCCGGCGAGCATACGGTCCGCGGGGCTGGCATACCGCTTGTAGTAGAGGATGTTATGAGGCCCTACGCCGTGCTCTGCGCTGAATGAGCCGCCGTATCCCCGGACGACGCGATCGTAGATCAACTGGCGCACCGCATCGACAACGACGGCATCGTAGGGTCCAGCACTGCCGGGCCACACGAGGTTGAAATGATCGCCACCATCACCGCAGTGTCCGAAGTCACAGATGCGCAGTTGGGGATATTGCGCGGTAAGCGCACCAACGAGGTCGGCGCGCAGCGCCGGCAGTCGCGAACGGGGCACCGAAATATCGAACCCAATGACAGCGCCGGCGCGCCGCAATCCGTCACTGATCGAGTGACGAATCGCCCAGAAATCCTCCGGCCGGCCGAAACAGGCATCCTTCACCAGCGGATCGGTGCCTCCCATGAATCGACCCAGGAGTTGGGTCAGCAACTCGGAGAGATCGAGATGAGCGGGGCTGAGGGTGGAACTCAATTCGACGAGCACGGCATAAGCAGGTAGCTCGTTCGACGAGAACGGGTTGCGCAATCGCCGATTGTGCTCAAAAGCCGCGGCCATCGCGTTGGCCGACATTCCCTCGAATGCGGCCAGCAGATCCCCCGCCTCCGCCTCGAATAGGGCCAACAATTCAGGGACCGCGGCATGACTGGTGGGCACGACGAGCGCGACAGCCGTCTGACGGGGCACCCGGTGCAACTCGACCTGCACACGGGTAATGATTCCAAAACTGCCGCTCGTTCCGACAAACAACTGCTTCAGATCGACGCCCGAGTTGTCCTTCCGCAAACCTGTCAGATCCGTCAGGACAGTTGCATCGGCGTCGGCGAGAACGACTTCCAGGCCAAGGAGGTTGCGTTGGACGTCACCGTAACGCACGAGGCGTGAGCCGCCGGTATTCGTGGCGACCATGCCTCCGAGCGTGGGATCCGAGCCGAGGTCTATGGGATAGAACAGCTCGTGCTGGCCCACTTCCCGATTCAACTCGGACAACCGCGTACCGGCGCGAGCGCTGGCCGTGCGGTTGTGCACATCAAAAGCTTCTACGCCACGGAGTCGATCGAGACTCACGAGGAGCTGTCCGCCGGAGTCGTCGGGTGTACTCGCTCCGACCAGGCCTGTGTTGGCTCCCTGGGGGACGATCTTGAGGTCGTGCGCGAAACAATAGCGGACCACGGCCGCGAGCTCGGCAACCGCAGCCGGTCGGACAATCGCCAGGGCGCGGCCGGATCCATAGCGATAACCGCGCTCGTACTTTTCGGTCTCCGCGGAAGACTGCAGGACCGCGCCTTCTCCCACGATAGCGCCCAGATCGCGAATCAAACCGACCGAGGCTGTCATTAGCACTCCCGCGTCAACTCAAAGTGGCGGGCGCCGGGAAATCGCTCATGCGGCCGCCGTCATCTTGAAAATTCCCTGCGCATTGCCGCTGTCAAAGGCGAGGTCGAGGCGTGAGATGCCGGTGACCAGATCGCGCAGCCGGTCGCGCTGTATGAATTCGTAAAACGATCCCGGCACACTGCGCCTCAGGACCGCACCGTTCCCGTCAATGAAGCTTCGTTCGACCGGGTCGGCCCGAAACGCCGTTTGGCGCACGCGTCCGGATCTGGATGTTTCTATCGTGTCCTTCAGCGGCCGACTCAACAGCCGCTGACCGGCGACGAGTGCATCGAGGGAAGGCACGCGATCCGTTGCGTGATTGAACACGTTTCCTTCGGTGGCGATCCACGCCATCTCCGCCGACTCCGCCAACAGGATCTCGTAGTCGCTCCAGGCGGGATCCGCATGTTGGCGTTGGAAGCACGCCAGCAGCACGGGTAACAAGGTCGCCGCCTGGTCGAAAGGCAACAGGCTTCGGTCGCTCAACTCGCGCAGAGCGCTCCTGGCCGATTCGCTGAGCGGGTCACGCGACGACGCGGTAACACGGGCAACGGCCTTCTGAAAACCAGGCGAAAATCGTTCGGGATGCAGCTCGCTGACAAAGAACTGCGGCAGTTCCTCAGGAAAGTCGCTGTGAGTGTAGGAGCGCCCCGTCATGCCCAGTCGATCCAACGGATAAACCGCAGTCATCTTATAGCCGAGCGGCAGTAGCACGCGTGTAATTGCCGCCTCGCCTGCTGGCAAGTCTCCCATTCCGCGAAGGGCGATCGTTCGCAACGCGCCGTGGTCGAACACCACCTGGCGACCCTCTGAAACGCACTCGGCTACGTAACGCTGCCCGGTGGGCACGCGGGCCAGAAGATCGCGGAACAAAAGCAGGTTCAACGTCTGTGCCACCACCGCACGCGAGACTTCGGCGCCGGCCTCGTCCAAGACGGAGGGCGACACTTTCACGGCGCGTAGCAGCGCCTGGCAGTCTTCGGGCGGAAGGCAGGCCGCCAGAAGGCGCTGCAACGTCGAATCCTTACGATTTGTCATAAACTCGCGCTAATTCCGCCTTTTATGGGCGTCTGAGCAGTATCTCGGGGCCCTTGGGCGGCGTTCAATCGATATAATCAAATGAGTTCATTACAAATCGGCATATAAGCCCTCCTCTCCCATGGAACGCCGCCGGCGCCCCTTCCCCAAGCTGCTGGGCCTGCAGGCTTTCGAGGCCACTGCCCGCCTGGGGAGCGTCTCGCGCGCCGCCGCCGAGCTTTTTCTGACCCAAGGGGCGGTCAGCCGCCAGTTACAGGCTTTAGAGGCCCAGTTAGGGGTGCCGCTATTCGCACGGTCGAAGAAGCGACTGATCCTTACGGAGGCAGGCGCGGCCTATCTCCACGACGTGCGCGGAGGACTGACCGTGTTGAGCGACGCCACCGAGGCGCTGATTTCGACACAGGGCCGGGGCGGGACGCTGAGGCTGGCAACGCTCCCCACCTTCGGTGCGAAGTGGCTGGTGCCACGCCTGCCCCGCTTCTACGAAAGTCACCCGCACATCACGTTAGACCTGATTACGCGCCTCGCGCCTTTCGACTTCTCGATCGAGCAACTCGACGGCGCCATTCACTTTGGAAGTCGCGAGTGGTCGGGAGCCATTGCCGAATATCTGACCACGGAAGAAATGACCGCGGTGGCGGCTCCGCGCCTCGCCCAACAGTGCCGGGTCCCTGCGGACGTCTTGCGACTTCCTCTCCTCCAGATCACCTCGCGTGCATTTTCCTGGCGTGCATGGTTGTCAGCGGTAGGGCTGTCTGACGCTGCGATCACACCGTATCTGCAGGTCGAGACTTTCGCGATGGGAATCGAGGCGGTTCTCGCAGGGATCTGCGTTGGAATTCTGCCGACTTTCTTCGTAGCGGCCGAGATCGCCGCAGGGTCGCTCGTGCGGATTGGACCCGCCGTGACCAGTGAGTCGGCTTATTACTTCGTGTATCCCGAGCGCAAGCGGGATTACTACCCCGTGCGCGAATTCTCCCGCTGGCTCAGCGAGGAAGTTGCGGCTTAATACGACGTCAACG
>DATBCZ010000219.1:0-4246 GCA_036270175.1 Steroidobacteraceae bacterium
TTATTCTCGTCGAATACTACTCGCCCCTTGCCTGCATCGGGCGGTGAATGCGGCGCCTGCGGATCGAGGTCGTCCTCGTCTACATCATCGTCACCCTCGTCGGGGAGTTCATGCTCCCCCGGTCCTGCCGAGGCTCTGATCGGGCTTTCGGTCCCCTGCGGCGGATCCTCCTCGGGGAAGACCGGTACGTCGTGGGTAGGCTCCTCTTGCGGAGGCGGGTCATAGGGGTTGGTCTCGCTCATGGCATCTCTCCTGTCGCACAGGTTTAGCCTGCTCATAGGCACGCTACTGCCTCGGGCGGCCGGCGTCTTGGAGCAACATGAAGCAATGCATGTGCCGCCGCGCAGGAGTAACCTGCCCCTGCCGCAGTCTGTGCGTGCCTGGAGCGTTTGACCATGGGGTATACGACACAGGGCATCCGGAATATTGCGCTCGTGGGGTCGGCCGGCGGAGGTAAAACCCTCCTGTTGGAAGGGCTGCTCCTGCAGGCGGGCGCGATCCGCAGCAAGGGCAGCCTGCAGCGTGGCGCCACGGTCTCGGACTTCGATCCGCAGGAGAAGCGCCTGCAACACTCTCTCGATCCCGCCATCTGCGGTTTCGATTTCGAAGCCACGCACATCAATCTCATCGACACGCCCGGCTATCCGGATTTCCTCGGTCGCACCCTGTCGGTGCTCGAAGCCGTGGAGGCGGTCGCCATCGTCGTGAGCGCCGTCGATGGCGTCGACACCCTGACACATCGCCTCATGGAGTTCGCGCGGGAGCGCGCATTGTGTTGCCTCATCGTGGTCAACAAGATCGACAGCCAGGACGCACGCCCCGCCGCGGTGTTGGAAGAGCTGCGCGCGGCGTTCGGTCCGGAGTGCCTGCCGCTGGATCTGCCGGCGAACCGGGGGGAGGCGGTGGCCGACTGTTTTTTTCGACCCGGGGGCACAGAAGCGACCGCCGGGAACGGGCTGTCCCATTCACCCGGGGACGCGCCTGCCGATTTCTCCTCTGTCGCTGCCGCGCACACTCAGATCGTCGACCAGGTCGTTGAGCTCGACGAGCAACTCATGGCCCTCTACCTGGAGCAGGGCGCCGAGCTTTCCCCGGAGCAACTCCACGACCCTTTTGAACAGGCGCTGCGCGAGGGCCACCTGGTTCCCGTCTGTTTCGTTTCCGCGCAGACGGGCGCGGGTGTTCCTGAGTTACTGCGGATTTTCACGCGGCTCATGCCGAACCCCACGGAAGGCAATCCGCCGCCCTTCTTCAAGGGCGAAGGCGCCAGCGCGCAGCGGGTTCAGGTAAGCCCGGACCCCAGCAAACACGTAGTAGCGCACGTGTTCAAAACGAGTATCGACCCTTACGTCGGGAAGCTAGCCGTGCTTCGCGTTCACCAGGGCACGATACGCCAAGGTAGCCATCTCTTTGTGGGAGACGCGCGCAAGCCAATAAAGATTGCGCATCTATTGAAGCTCATGGGTAAGGAGACTGTGGAAATGCCACAGGCGATCCCCGGCGACATCTGCGCGGTTGCGAAGGTCGACGAGTTAAGCCTCGATGCCGTGCTACACGACTCCCACGACGAGGACCACTTTCACCTGAAGCCGGTATCGTTTCCACCGCCGATGTTGGGTATTGCGATCGAGCCCGAGCGGCGCGGCGACGAGCAGCGGCTCGCCGATACACTTCACAAACTCATGGCCGAGGATCCGTGCGTGCGCATCGAGCATCACGCGGCTGTGAATGAGACCGTGATCTATGGCATGGGCGAGTTGCATCTGCGGGTGTTGCTCGAGCGCATGACCGAGCGTTATGGCGTGCACATCAAAACCCGGCCGCCCCGGGTCCCTTACCGAGAGACGATTACCCGTCCCGCTGAAGGACATTGCCGGCACAAAAAACAAACAGGCGGTGCCGGCCAGTTTGGCGAGGTGTTCCTCCGGGTCGAGGCACTCGGGCGCGGCGCGGGCTTCGAATTCGTGGACGAGGTCGTGGGTGGTGCTATCCCTGGACAGTTCATTCCCGCGGTCGAGAAGGGCGTGCGCCAGGTGTTATCCGAAGGCGCGCTCGCGGGGTTCCCGATGCAGGATCTGCGGGTCGTGGTCTATGACGGTAAACATCACCCGGTGGACTCGAAAGAGGTGGCCTTTTCCTCCGCTGCCCGTAAGGCGTTCCTCGACGCGGTCCAGAAGGCGAGCCCCATCGTGCTCGAGCCAGTGATGCGTCTGGAGATCACCGCGCCTGCGAGCGCCATCGGCGATATCACCGGTGACCTCGCGACCCGCAGGGCGCGTATCAATGGCAACAGCGCGCTGCCCAACCAGCGCGCCACGGTGCAGGCGCTTGTGCCTTTGGCAGAAATCTCCGAATATCAACTCCGCCTCAAAGCTCTCACCGGAGGTGAGGGCGCCTACGCTATGGAGCTAAGTCATTACGATCCCGTTCCCGCCCGCCGGCAACAACAACTCGTGCAAGCCTGGCGACCGCGCGCCGAAGCAGACTGACGCGGCCCTACGCCCATCACTGTGCGGCATTGTGTTGACGTGCTTCCTGGCACCCGCAGCCGTCTTGGCGCAAACAGTACCCCCGGTTCTGGACGCCTGCTCGGCCGAGCCGGATGGCGGCAAACGACTCGCTTGTTACGACCGCGAGATCGCGCGCCTACATAAGCTCGCCCCGAGCCCGACCCCAACCTCGACCCCCACCTCGACCCCAACCTCGACCCCCACCCCGAGCTCCACCCCGCCCCCGACTATGGCTTCGGCATCTGCGCCGACCCCGGGTGCGGCCGCCCCCGCGGCGCCGCCGGTCGACTCCACCCCCTCGTCCCCCGAGGAGCGTTTCGGCATGACAGAAGCGCTCCAACACAAAAGTGGAACGCCGCCGAAGCAACTCGACAACCTGAAGGGGCGCGTCGTGGCCGTGGCGAACACAGGCCCCGAGCAGGTGAGGCTCACGCTGGAAAACGGCCAGGTCTGGGAGCAAACCGAGCCCGAGGCCCACCTGGGACTCGCGCCGGGTGACACGGTGACCATCCACCGCGGCCTGCTCGGAGCGTTCTACCTGTCTTCGGACAAGGTCCACGGACTGCGCGTAACGCGCCTGCAGTAAAAAAAGGCGGCCCCGAACCGGGGCCGCCCTATATCACAGCGATCTTCTGTTAGAACTTCGCCGTGAACGAGACGAACATCTGGCGACCGAGCTGGTCGTACGCCAGGAATGAGTTGGTGTTCTGACCGTTGACGATCTCCGACGAGAGCAGCGGCGGGTCCTTGTCGAACACGTTCGTGACGCCCACGCGGACGTCAATGTTGTCCATTACGTGTGCAGTCGCCGTCAGATCGAGATAATTGTAGGCCGAAAGATGCGCATAGTTTGAGTTGTAGCTACCCTCTTCGGAGCCGAACAGCAGCGGGTTTGAATTGTTGTTATCAAACGAGGTCCCGCCGATATAACGCCACAAGGCGGACAGCTCGAGACGCCACGGGGTCTCCCAGCCCACCCGCATGTTATGGCGCCATTTTGGATTGATGCCGTTGTTGCAATTGGCGCCGAAGAGTCCCGCGCAATTGTACGTTGGGGCGCCGGGGTACGGTGTGATCGTGTTGTTCTGTACCCACGTCCCGTTAAAGTTCGCGTGCAGCATACCCCATTGGTTCAGCGAGTACCTGTAGTTGGCTCCCACGTCGATGCCGGAAACCAGCGAGGCACCCGCGTTGACGCTGGTCTGCAGAATGTAGCCGCCGCCTGCTACGGTAGCCCCGTGAAGAGCGCCCGTCGCCGGGTTGCGCACAATCTGATTGCAGTACGCGGGGTTCCCGGTATTCAGGCAATTATTGAATATGATGTTGCCGGGTATGACGTTGATCTCGTTCGTGAGCGAGATGTGGTAGTAGTCGATCGTTGCCTGGAAGTCCGGCAGGAACGTCGGGGTGAACGTTGCGCCGACGGACCAGGTGACGGCGACCTCAGGCTTCAGAGCAGTATTGCCGCCGGAAACCTGGCCGCATTGGTTGCCGGTACACTGAAGCCCGACGTCCATTGCGTTGTATTGAGCCGCAGTCATGCCCGTCCGCAAGCACTGCGCCAACGAGGCCGTCGGCCCGGCCGCTGGCGCCGTCGCGGTTGCCGGCGTCGGGACGCAGGGGTCGGTACCTACGAAGCTCTGCTGCCCATACGATTGCGGGTTGAACAGCTCGATCAGGTTCGGCGCCCGCACCGCACGGTCGAACGACGCCCGCAAACGGGCGTCCTTGACCGG
>DATBCZ010000220.1:0-10547 GCA_036270175.1 Steroidobacteraceae bacterium
CAGCGTCCGAAGATTCAGCATCGCGTGAATCAGAGCATCGAAGGCCGAGTCGGTTCCGGTCGCCGTACCGCCCGCGGCGTGCCACCAGTAGTTCACCAACAAGTTGAACGGCTCCAGCGACTCGACGTGATGCCACCATAGGGGTGGAATGTAGAGCGCGTCGCCCGGGCCGAGCTCGGCACCGACGGCCGCCGCCAACGCGTCCCGAAACTTTGGAAATCGCGTGAAATCAGGGTCGCGCAAGGTCACCAGGCTCATCGGCGCGCCAGTGGGCGCGAAATCGAGCGGCCCGATGTATAGATTCACGAGTTGCTCGGGCGGAAACAGGGTGAAGCGCCGGCGGCCACTGACCACGCAGCCGATGTTGTTCCACTCATCGAGATGAGTTGGGGTGGTGATGGCATTGCCGAGCCAGATCCGCGGCAGGATGTCGTCGCCGAGCACGGTCAAGGCATTCTCGGCCGAGAATCCTGGCAAACAGTCTCGAATCAACGCGCTCTGCGCGGCGACGGCCGGCGCTCGCGCAAGCGAGGCGTAGCGCAACACCTGCTCCGCGATTGCAGTGATCGGGAGCTGGTTGCGCACGAAATTGAATCCGTTCATGGCCTCGTCGTAAAAGACTCTTCCCTCGACCTCAGGAGGCGTCATGATGGCATCGACCGGGCTGCCGCTGTCGAATCGGCGCAGATACTCCACTACCGCGGCGGGCGAGCCCGCGTTCACAGCAGGCCACTTACTGACGAGTCCGCGCAGGACCGCCGGGCTGCCGGAACCCAACACCTCGCGCCGGATCGAGTCGTCATCCAACCCAACAAATTCGCGAATGGCGCCTACCACAGGTAGATCTGCAGGGAGTCGTCGGTGCGCCGCGGCGCGATGTGAGCGAGCGCGTCCCGGTGGTCCGGAAAATTGACGCAGCTGCGCTTCAGCAGGTTGTCGATCTCGGTCATGCGATAGCGCGCTTCCGGCGAGGTCGGCGGTCGCAGGTCATCCGGGTCGGGAAATATCCCCATACCGGCCAGGATCGAATACCAGGAAAAGACAGGGTATCCCTTGCCAATCACTTGCTGGCGGACACCGGGAGCAATGCTCTTTCCCTCCATCCACGCGCTGAGCAGCTTCTTCAAGTCATCCGACAGGTTGAGATTCGCGGCATTGGCGCGCCAGTACTCGGTGTCGCGCCGCGTGTTGGTCTTGTAATGCGTTACGATATAGTCGCGTGTCCCTTCGAAGTGGGCGTTCACACGCTGGTTGAAGCGATCGTGAGCGGCCTCGCTCAGGTCTCCCTGTTCCAGGAATTCCACGAACCCGGCGGCGGTCTGCTGGATGAAAAGAAGTGCCGTCGCCTCCAGCGGCTCGATGAAACCCTGCGAGAGGCCCACCGCCAGGCAGTTCTTGTTCCAGTGCTTGGTCACCCGCCCGATCTTCATTTTCAGATGCCGCGCCGGAGTATCCGACTCCAGCAGACCCAGGTTCTGCCGCAGCTCCGTTTCCGCCGCTTCCGGCGAACAGAATTGCGTGCTGTAAACATAGCCGTTTCCGTATCGGCTGGTGAGCGGAATCTTCCAGGCCCAACCGTGCTTGTAGGCTGTGGAGACGGTCTCCGAGGGAATCGACTCCCCGAGCGGCGACGGCATCGCCACGGCCGCATCGTTGAACAGGTTGTTCGAGAAACTGATGAAGGGTGTCGCCAAGGCCTTGTCGATCAGCAGGCCTGTAAACCCGGTGCAGTCGACGAACAGGTCGGCTTCGATCGTCTCCCCTTCCTGCGTACCTACCGAAGCAATCGCTCCTTCCGCGTCCAGCGACGCGTGGGTCACATGACAGACTCTGTAACGAACGCCGCGCTCGAGCGCTTTGCGGTGGAGGAACTGCCCGAGCAACACCGAATCGAAGTGATACCCGTGCCAGACGTCGAATGGGAAGTTCTCGGGAGCCTTCGGAGCGCGCCGCGCTGCCGCCAGTCGCGCGGCGATAAAAAAGCGGTCCGGATGCGCATGCACGTTCGCGCCCTTCACCCGTGCCTCGACGTTGTGGACGAACTGCGTCATGGTCAGGTTGTCCAACATCGACGCGAAGGCATGAAAGTAGCGCTCGAATCCAGGCTTCGTCGACCACCCGTCGAAAGTGATTCCACACTTGTAAGTCGCGTGGCAAGCGGGCATCCATTCGGATTCCTCGATGCCGAGGCTGTCAAAGAATCCGCGCAGCCAGGGAGTCGAGCCCTCCCCCACGCCTATGATTCCGACCGCAGGCGATTCGAGGACCGTGATCTCGACGCCCCGGTCAATGAGTGAGCGCGCGAACGTCAACGCCGTCATCCACCCGGCCGAGCCACCTCCGACGATGACGATGCGGCGCACCGCCAGGGGCCCGCCGCCCGGATTTCTGCCAGTCGCCGGACTGTAAGAGCCATTGAATAACGTGGCGGTCGTCATAGGTGACCCCGTCGATGTCAATCCGAGTGCGCGGTAGGTTACACCCTGGCCGCGCACCCGGTTCGATCGACCCGAAGCCCGGCGGCTTCGGAACCCACCTTAAAACTTCGCCCGTACGTTCAGATAATACTGAGCGCCGTTGCGGTAGAACGCGCGCGGCTGGTCCTTGTTGAGCGCGTAGTACTTGAGCGTGGGGTTGTTGAGATTTTCACCGTCGAGGGACAACGAGATCGAGTCGTTGAACGCGTACTGGAGCGACGCTGCCAGCGCACCGATCGCATCCTGCGAGAAGGCCGTGCTCCGGTCGAGGCCGCTGAAAAACGCGGATCGGTACGTATATGACACGCGCGCGCTGAACTGCTTGTTCTCGAAGTACCCGCTGAGGTTGTACGTGTTTTTCGACGTGCCCACGAGACGATCGTCGCCGTTCGTGACGAGCGAAGTCTGCTTGCCATCGGCATACGTATAGTTGGCAGCGACGCCAAAGTAGTCGTTCAGCGCCTGCTGGTAGGCAAACTCGGCTCCCTGGACCCGCCCCTTGGCATTCACAGGCACGGTGAGCAGGTAGGGCACCTCCGCTCCTTGCGGAACCTGGCTGCTGAAGGTCACATAGTTCCTCGTGGTACTGCCGAAACCGACGTAGTTGCGCAAATCCATGTAGAACAAGCTGGCCGACAGCAGCGAGCGCTTCGCGAAGTACCATTCGAGACCGGCATCGTAGTTAATGGACCGGATCGGTTTCAGGTCCGGATTGCCGCCCGAACCGCTGCCGATCACGCCAGCGACTGCGGGCGGCGACAGATCGGTAAATCCGGCGAGCGCCGAATAGTCGGGGCGCGTCATGGTCTCCGCAGCCGCGAACCGGGCCACCAGGTCCGGAGTCAGGTCGTACTTGAAGTTCGCGCTCGGCAGCACGTCATTGTAGCTATGGTCAACCGGGATCCCGATGAACGGCCCGAACGCCGAGGTCGTGATCGCTCCGGGTGTGGTCGGATCCACCTGCGTAAAGATCAAGACGTGCTCATCCGTCCTGACGTAACGCACACCGAAGTCAGCCGCCCAATTCTCACCCTTGAAATTGGCCTGGACGTAACCGGCGTAGTCCTTTTCCTTGAGGCCGAACAGGTATTGATAGTATTCGCGCGCCAGCGGATCGCGATTTACGAGCCCCGGCCCGTTGTAGGCCGCAAGCTGCGCGGGTGTCCAGTACCAGACGCCTGTCGGGACCGACCCGCCAAAGGTGTTGAAGTTGCTCGGGTAGGTGGAGTACGTGGTCGGGTAATTGGCCGTGCTCGTACCGCCGCCATTCGGGCCGCTGAAGGTCGGGCCCTGCGCAATCGCATTGTTGGAGGAACGATCGTGATTCTGGAAGCGCACACCGAATTTCAGGTCCGTCCACGCACCCTCGGCAGTCTTGAAATCGGCATCGAGCTTGGCCCAACTCTCCAGGTCCTTCACATCGACATTCTGCGCGCCGAAGATCCACCCGAAGGTGACCGGCACACCATTGGGGGTGGGTGTCGTGTTGTTCTGCGAGCCGAGATTGAAGTCGGGACCCGAGCCGACACCGTGCAACGCGTAGCCAGCGCCAGTCCCATTGCCCGGATTGGTCTCCGAAACGTTCTGGGTGGGCGTCTTGCCGTCGCCTTGGGACGTGCCGATCTGTCCGAAGAACGACAAAGAGTCGCTGGCGCGCCATTGGCCATCGAGATTGACGAAGCCGGCCGTCGCACTTTCATCCGGTCGCGAGATCTGATCGTACACGCCGTAAAGTGTGCCGGGGACGGCCGAGAAATTGGCCTTGGTGAGCGTGCCGTTGGTGACGACATAGCCGGGATCCGGCCCCTGGCCGGCGCCGAGGTTCACGAAATGGGTGAGCCACTCGAGGTAGTTGCGGTTGTAGTTGGAAGCCTCCAACTTGGAAAAGAACCCCGACAGGTCGAACGTCAGAGTGTCGGTGGGCTTGACCTCGAAGTCGATGAGACCGCCCTTGCGCACCCGCTTCTGCTCGAAGAGCGCGTCGCCGATGTCCTTCGGATACCACACGTTGGAGAGATCGGGATGTGCGACAGCGACCGGACTGGTGGGCGCGATCTGTTCATAGCCAAGCAACTCGATGCCGTCGCGCCGCAAGTGGCGGGCCTCGTAAAAACCTTGTAACAGGACGCCGAAGTTGCCCGCGTCGTTCTTCCAGTTAGCCAGCGCACTGAACTGCGGGTCCGTCTTGGACGGTAGTTGCGCATAGACGGCTCCGGCCGAGGCCTCCAGAGTGAGTGGCTTGCCGAAATCCAAGGGCTTGCGCGTGATGATGTCGATGGACCCAGCGACACCGCCCTCCACCAGGGAGGCCTGGGAGCTCTTGTGGACGACGACCTGGCTGACGAGCTCCGAGGGCAACAGGGTATAGCTCACGCTGCGACCGACCTGCTGCACCTGGTCCAGCACGAACCAATCGCCAGCGGCGACACCGTGGCCATTGATCAGAGTTTGCGTCAGGCTGGGGTTCGTACCGCGCATGCTCACGCGATCGTTCTCGTCGAACCCGCCTTCATTCGCACTCGCGGAGCTCGTCGTGACACCAGGAATGCGGGCCAACGAGTCGGCGACGTTCTTATCGGGCATCTTGCCGATGTCCTCGGCGCTGATGACCTCCTCGATCGTGACGGACTTGCGCTTGGCTTCCAGTGACTCCTCGACCGAGCGGCGGATGCCGGTCACCACGACCTCTTCGAGGTTGGCGGCGCCGGCGTCACCCGCCGCGTCGCTCGCGGTCGGCGACGGACCGGCCGGGGTGTCGGCGTAGGAGTTCTGCCCGAACAGAGCACAGGCTACCGCGGTTCCAATCAACGTCGACCTTGCGATTCTCATGTACCGATTACCCCTGATGGTTTTGTCTTAGTCGGAAGCGCACCCACGCCGCGTACCCTCATCCCGCGAGACCGTGCACTCTTTCTGTGGAATGCTACGCGGGCATACTATGCCTGGGACCAGTTACGTGCCAATATAATACCACTCATGCACGAAAGCTATCCCCGTAGAGACCAATTTGTCATCTTGGCTATTTCTCTTTAGTTATCAATGCACTTATTTGAAACGTGTAGCCTTCTGACAACATAGTGGTATGATATTGGTAATATGAGAGCGGCCATGCAACAGGCGGGAGAACGACCTTGACGCCTCTGTCCCAGGCACTCGGAGGGCTCGATGAATCGAGCAGCCTGCCGCTTTACCAGCAGTTGCAGCGCGCGCTGCGCCAGGCAATCGAGACCCGCCTTCTGAGCCCGGACGATGCGTTGCCCCCGGAGCGCGACCTCGCGACTGAATTCGCCGTATCGCGCATCACCGTGCGCAAAGCCATCGACGGACTGGTGAATGAAGGCATGCTGGTGCGGCGCCAGGGTTCCGGAACCTTCGTGTGCGCGCGTGTCGAGAAGAATTTTTCGAAGTTGACTTCGTTCTCCGAGGACATGCGCGCGCGTGGGCGCAACCCACGCAGTGTGTGGCTACGCAAGTCCGCCGGAACCGTGACACCCGAGGAATCCCTGACATTGCGGTCGAGCCCGGGCACGCCCGTTTATCGCTTTCACCGTATTCGTTTCGCCGACGATGCGCCCATGGCGATCGAATATGCGACGGTGCTCGCCTCGTGTCTTTCTTCGGTCGATGCTGTTGAATCCTCCTTGTACGAGGCGTTGGAGCATGCCGGCAACCGGCCCGTGAGAGCGCTGCAGCGGTTGCGGGCGGTGTTGTTCACCGCCGAGCAGGCAGAACTCCTGCAAGCGAAGGAGAAAGACGCCGGACTGCTCGTGGAACGACTCGGCTTTCTCAAAGACGGCAGCGCCGCCGAATTCACCCAGTCGTTTTATCGCGGTGACATCTACGATTTCGTCGCCGAGCTCAGTGTTTCATCGTGAACGCGCCCGAAAACTCCACCCAGATGTATTGCGAGGCCGAGCAGGCGCCGGAAGTCGTGCGCGAGCAGTTCGCCGCCAATGCCGAACGCCTGGAACGGCTCGGCGAGCGGCTCCGCCAACTCTCGCCGCGGGTGGTGGTGACCTGCGCCCGCGGGAGCTCCGACCACGCGGCCACATTCGCGAAGTACCTCATCGAGACGCGGCTCAATATTCTGACTTCGTCGGCCGCGCCGTCGGTGACCTCCGTTTACGAGGCGACTCCCAATCTGGAGGGCGCCGTGTTCATGGCGATCTCACAGTCGGGGGCGAGCCCTGACCTGCTCGCTACCGTGCGTGCGGCGAAAGATGCGGGCGCCATGGTCGTCGCCCTGGTGAATGCGGAATCGTCGCCCCTCGCGCAGGCGGCGGACTTCACCGTCCCGCTGTGTGCCGGAATCGAGCGAAGTGTCGCCGCGACGAAATCGTACATCGCGTCCCTCTCGGCAATCATTCAACTGGTGGGAAGCTGGGGCCGCGATGCGAACCTGCTGAGTGCGCTCTCGGGCGCACCCGCTCTACTCGAGCGAGCGTGGCAGCTGGATTGGAGTGCTGCCGTCGCCCGCTTACGGTTGGCGACCGACCTCTATGTGATCGGCCGTGGCCTGGGCCTGGGTATCGCGCAAGAGGCGGCGCTCAAGTTCAAGGAAACCTGTGGCTTGCACGCCGAGGCGGTGAGCTCGGCTGAAGTGCGGCACGGACCCATGGCGCTCATCAGGGCCGGATTTCCAGTGCTGATGTTTGCTCAGAATGATGAAACATTGGGCGGTATCGAAGCACTGGCCACCGAGTTGGCCGCACGGCGCGCCGACGTCATGTTCGCCGGCGCCCGGGCGCCCCGAACCATCTCCCTGCCGACCGAGGCGGCCAATCCGGTCATCGAGCCGATGCTCATAGTGCAATGTTTCTACCGTATGGTGAATGCCCTGGCGCTCGCTCGCGGACGTAATCCCGATAAGCCTCCCTATCTGAATAAAGTGACCGAGACCGTTTGATGGCTGTCGCGTTGGTTAATGGGCGGGTGCTGTCCGATGACGGCTTGCTGGATGGAAAGTGCGTGCTCCTCGATAAAGGCCGCATTGTCGACCTCGTGGCCGAGTCTGACCCGCGGTGTCAGGCGGCGCAGCGCTACGACTTGCGGGGCCAGCTGCTGTTACCCGGATTCATTGACTCGCAGGTGAATGGCGGCGGCGGGGTACTCTTCAATGACGCGCCCAGTGTCGAGACCATCCGGACCATCGGACAGGCGCATCGGAAATTCGGCACGACGGGGTTTCTGCCGACGCTCATCAGCGCGGACCTGGATGTTGTCGCGCGCGCTATCGCGGCGGTCCAGGGAGCGATCCAGGCGGGTGTGCCGGGAGTGCTCGGGATTCACATCGAGGGGCCCTTCCTGAACGTCGTGCGCAAAGGGGTGCACGATCCTGCGAAACTGCGTGAGTTGGACACCAGCGCTGTTGGGTTGCTGACGTCGCTACGAGGCGGAAAGACGCTCGTGACGCTGGCGCCTGAAATGACCACACCGGAAATTATCGGGAAGCTCGGCAAGGCGGGAGTCGTGGTGTCCGCAGGCCATACTAACGCGACGTACGCGGAGATCGGGATTGCCCTGAGGCACGGACTCACCGGATTCACGCACCTCTTCAATGCGATGTCGCAGCTCACAGGCCGGGAGCCTGGCGTCGTCGGCGCCGCCCTCGACGATCAAAAGAGTTGGTGCGGTATCATCGTGGACGGCGAGCATACCGACCCTGTGGTGCTGCGTATTGCGCTCCGCTGCAAGCCACACAGCCGATTCATGCTCGTCACTGACGCCATGCCGAGCGTCGGCACGAGTCAGACTTCGTTCGACCTTCAGGGACGGAAGATCACGGTATCCGGCACAGTGTGTGTGGATGAGGATGGTCGCCTTGCGGGGTCCAACATCGACATGGCAAGTTGCGTGCGCAATGCGGTGAAGATGCTTCACCTGCCCTTGCCCGAGGCCGTGCACATGGCCAGCCGCTTTCCTGCTGAATTCCTCGGATTGGCGCACGAGACCGGGCGCATCCGGGCCGGGTATCGCGCCAACCTGGTGTTGGCGGATGAGGAGCTCAACGTCCTGGAGACTTGGGTTGACGGGCGGACGTCGACCGAGGATAGCGTCGGGGCCTGAGTGGCCAAGGCCTCCTCAGCGGCGGCTCCCCCTGCGCGGCCGGGCCCCCTAGCCTTCCGGCGACTGGAAACCCTTGGCGCGATAGGTCAGGACCAGGGTGTCACGCACTCCTTGCTCCGCGTCAGGTTGGATCGGAGTCGTTTCGTGGATGACCCGGGCGTCGTCCATCAGCAGCATTGACCACGGTTCTTGCATTGTGAAACGTACGCCGGAGGGGCCGCTGGCGTCGAAGACGTGGGTTTCACCACCGCGGATGTTGCGGCGGCCGGCGAGGATCACCGCGACAAAGTCCACACCATCGCGATGAGCCCCTTCGGGGGTCGGACGGCCGATGCCATTCGCGGTGTCGATGCGAAATTGATGGGCTTCGATAAACCACTGCGCGACAGGGCGAACCCGTTCGAACAGCAATCCGATCGACGCCACCAGTTTCCCCCAAACCGGCGCGGTCAGGATTTCCGGCTCGATCGGCTCAAACCAACGCTCGAGGCCGCCGTGAAGCGCGTTGTATGAAGTGGGCTGCCAGTGGGGCCTGCGCGGCACGGCGGTTAAGACGCCCGACGAAAAAGTCTGCACGAAGCAGCTATGGCGCCGGGAGCGGTACTTGCCGCCGTCCCTCAGGTATGTGTCGCGGGGCAGTCGAGCCCAGGCGTCCCGCAGGGTGTTGAGCTGCGCCAGGTCGACATGTAAGAGCGTCGCCGTGTCGGTGGGCGAAAGAAACGCGTAGCCGGTGTCGGCGAGGCGAGCGACGGTTTCGGATTGGGGGCTAGGTTCTGGCATAAGCGCTACTTTCTGGAATGAGCGTTTGTACCATCAGCCCAGGGCTCGCGCTACGGCCCCCCACCCGACCCCTGTTGGCCCGTCCCCTCCCGGGCGATCCGGTTCAGGGTCTCCGTCGTCTGCGGGTCAGCAGGGAAAAATGATTCGATCGCGAGCTCGGCGAGCGTAACGTCGAGCGGTGTGCCGAACACCGTGGTGGTGCTGAAGAGCGACAGGACTCCGAGGTCGGTGCGCAGACGAAATGGTACGACTACCCCGCCGTAATCGACCTCGTCGGTAGGTTTCGCGTCGCCGTCGGACTTGGAGATCAACGGATAGGCTTCCAGCTCGGCCAGCAGCTCAATCAGGATGGGATCGGCGGTGGCGGCAATTTGTTGTCGCAAACGCATCAGGACGTGAGTGCGCCACTGTGTGTAGTTCTCGACTCGCGGGCCGAGCCCGTCGGGGTGGAGGCTCAATCGCAAGACGTTGACTGGAGGTTGCAGTAGCCGCGGGTCGATGCCGGCGAGCAGCAGGTTGACTGTCGCATTAGCCGAAACCATCGTCCAGTGTCGGTCTACCGCAAGAGCCGGATAGGGGCTGTGACCCGCAATCACCAGATCGACTGCGGCGCGGGCCTGGCGCAGGGCCGGATCATCGAGGCGTCGCTCGGAATACATGGGTGCGTAACCCGCCGATAGCAGCAAGGCATTGCGTTCACGAAGTGGAATTTCGAGCCGTTCCGCCAGGCGAAGCAGCATGGCGCGGCTCGGGACGGAGCGCCCCGTCTCTAGAAAGCTTACGTGTCGGGCCGAGATGTCCGCGGCTCCTGCCAGCTCGAGCTGGCTCAGGCGGCGACGCTCGCGCCAGATGCGGAGCAGGCTTCCAACGGGCATCGCGGCCGTGGCCGCGGTGGCCGTGGTATTGGCGGCAGAGAGAGCCCCGGCCGCCGCGGCAACAGCGACGACGGGGGCGGTGTTTGTTTTGCGTCCGGCATTGGGGGTATCCATGCTCCCTATCGTATTACAGCCCGATCAGAGCACCAAGATTGTGGGCTCTCGACAGCGTGCTTCTGTTGGTTACCGGTTGGATCGAGCCCACAGTCCTGGGCGAGGTGTTTGTGCTGGGACAGGAACTGATCGTCGCGGTGCTGGCCGAGCTGGAATTCCTCGGACTGCGGCGCTCAACGCTCGTGGAGGCGCACGCGCGCCGTACGGACCCATCATCAGGCGCGCAATTTGCTTC
>DATBCZ010000221.1:0-5719 GCA_036270175.1 Steroidobacteraceae bacterium
CGCCTTCGATGGGGAACTGCTCCCCGTCATCGAACTGCAACACAGGGTACTTATCGTCCGCCCGACAGGGTTGAGGGCACCGCCGCAGCGGCGCCGCTCTAATGAATAATTGTAACGGAAAGTAAACAATGCTTCGAAAAACAGGTCTGGCGGCCGTGGTGGCCGGAATAGTGTTCCTTGCGGGTTGCGGTGATAAGGGCGACACGGGTGCGACCGGTGCCACGGGCGCGACAGGCGCTACCGGGGCGACTGGCGCCACGGGTGCTACAGGTCCTTCGGGCTCGCAGGGCCCGGCGGGTCCGTCCGGCTCGACGCAGGCGACCGACGTAGCGGCGGCCTACACCACCGCGTCACCGATCAAACATGTCGTGATCATCTTCGGCGAGAACATCTCGTTCGATCATTATTTTGCCACGTACCCGAGCGCCACGAACCCGGCTTCGACAACGCCCAACACACCTCCTACCGAGACGCCTTTCAAGGGCACGGCGCCGGCCAACGGAGTGAACAACCTGTCGACGCCGCTCGATCCGACGAATGCTTTCGCGGCGCTCACCAGCCTCGCCCTCCTCACCAACAATCCCAACGGTCCGGCCGGCAGCGGATCCGCCACGAATGGCGCCGATGCGGCCAACCCGTTCCGGCTCGATCCCTCGCAGGCGGCTACGGAAGACCAGGGCCACAACTACACGCCCGAGCAGGCGGCCTCTGACAACGGTTTGATGGACCTGTTTCCGGCGAAGACCGGCGCGCACGGGCCGCCGCCGAACAACTCCATTCCTGGCGCCACGAAGGGCCTCGTGATGGGGTACTACGACGGCAACACCGTCACCGCGCTGTGGAACTACGCGCAGAACTACGCAATGAACGACAACTCGTACACCTCGGTGTACGGTCCGTCGACTCCGGGCGCGATCAACCTCATCTCCGGCCAGACCAATGGCATTGCTGCGCAGAACAAGCCGCTGGCGCAGTTCTCGGCTTCCCACATGACGCCTGATGGCCAGGGCGGCTACACCATGATCGGCGACGTGGACCCGCTGGGCGACGTCTGCTCCACTTCGTCCGAGCAGGTGACGATGGCCGGCAAGAACGTCGGCGACATGTTGAACGCAGCGCATATCAGCTGGGGCGCATTCATGGGTGGGTTCGATCTAACCTACACGAACCCCAACGGCACCTCCGGCTGCAGTCGGCTGACCAACCCGACGGTGGCGGATTACTACGAGAACTCGACCGACTACATTCCGCACCACGCCTGGTTCCAGTACTACGCGTCGACCTCGAATCCGACGCATGCCCGGCCGAGCTCGCTGCAGGCGATCGGTTACAGCGTCGAGGCTGACGGCAGCACGCCGGAGCCGGCGAATCACAACTACGACACGCATGACTTCTTCGATGCCCTGGCCGCGGGCTACATGCCGGCGGTGAGCTTCCTCAAGGCGCCCGCCTACCAGGACGGCCATGCCGGTTATTCCAACCCGGTCGATGAGCAGGCGTTCGTGATCAGCGTGGTCAACGCGCTCCAGGCCAGCCCCTTGTGGTCCTCGACGGCGGTGATCATCGCCTACGACGATTCCGATGGCTGGTATGACCATCAGTTCGCGCCCGTCGCGAATCCCTCCGCGGCGCCGGCCCCCTCAGGCGGCACTTCAGCGGATGTGCTCAATGGCCCCGGTGTTTGCAACATGGGCGCGCAGCAGGGCACCCCGGTTCCGGCGACTCCGTTGCTGGGCAATGGCGGACAGCCTGTGCAAGGTCGTTGTGGCTACGGCACACGCGTCCCGTTGATGGTCATTTCGCCCTTCGCGAAGGCCAACTACGTCGATCACACATTGACGGATCAGACCTCGGTGTTGCGTTTCATCGAAGACAACTGGCTGAGCGCCGCGCGCGTCCAGCCGGGCGGCTCGTTCGACACCATCGCGGGACCGATCAGCAACATGTTCACCTTCGGCTCGAGCGCCACACCATTGGCTGTCAAGGGAAGCACCAAGAAGCTGGTCCTCGACAAGTCGGGTAGCGTCGTCAGTCGCTGAACGGGTGAGTCTGACTCGCAGGACGGTGCTGCGAGGCGCTGCCATCAGTGCAGCCCTCGCAGCCGGGTCGGCGCTCGCCGACCCGTTACGGTTGCCGGTGCAGGCCTTCTGCACCGGCAACGGTTTGCGCAAAGTTGTGTTGCGCAAACCCCAGCCCAGCGGAGTGCAGATGCTGCACCCCGAGCGCCTGGCGCGTTTCGTCGACCCGCTTCCCATTCCTGAGATCGCGCGCAGTAGTGAGTCGCGTCCGGATCCCGAGTATGCCGGGCGGGTGCTGCCATACCAGCGGATCGCCATGCGAGAGGCCTGGGCGAATGTCCACCGCGATCTGCCGCCGACACGATTCTGGGGTTATGACGGCAAGATGCCGGGTCCCACGATCGAGGTGCACAGTGGCAAGCCGCTGTTGATCGAGTGGGCCAACGAATTGCCTAAGCAGCACCTGCTGCCGATCGATTACACACTGCACGGTGCCGGTCACGACGTGCCGGATGTGCGTGCGGTCGTCCACGTGCATGGAGCCAGGGTTCCGCCCGACGCCGATGGCTATCCTGAGAGTTGGTATGTGGGCGGCAAGTCCGCCACGTATCGCTATCCGAATCGTCAGGACGCGGCGACGCTCTGGTACCACGATCACGCGATGGGGATCGAGCGTCTGAATGTGTATGCAGGCCTGTTCGGGGCCTTCCTCGTGCGGGATGAGGCCGAAGAGTCTCTGCATCTCCCGCGAGGCGAATTCGAAATTCCGTTACTGATTTCCGACCGTCAGTTCGCAGCGGACGGGCAGTTGTATTACCCCACGTCGGGCGTTCCCGAGTCGCCGTGGGTTTCCGAAGTCTACGGCGACGTCGTATTGATGAATGGCAAGATCACTCCTTACCTGGACGTCGAGCCGCGCCCCTATCGTTTCCGCATTGTGAATGCATCCAACGCGCGTTTCTATTACCTCGCGCTGTCCGACAATTCACCCTTGCAGCAGATCGGGTCCGACCAGGGCCTGCTGCCCCATCCAGTCAGCCAGCCCAGCGTCATGATGGCGCCCGCGGAGCGCGCCGACGTCGTCATCGATTTCAGCAAGCTCGCCGGAAAGACGGTGTTGCTCAAGAGTATGGCGATGGAGTTGATGCAGTTCCGGGTGGCGCCGCGAATGAAAGCCGCGACGGCCTTGCCGGCGCGGCCTCTACCTGCGGCTCTGCGGCCTGTGAAGCGCATTGCGCGCAGTGCCGCGGTCAGGACGCGTACCCTGACTTTGAACACCTACACCGATCCCAAGACGCACATGATGATGATGTTGCTGAATGCCACCTACTGGCATCAGCCCATCACTGAAAAACCCGTGCTCGGGAGCACAGAGATCTGGGAGTTCGTGAACACCACCGAGGATACACATCCAATTCATCTGCACCTCGTGCGATTCCAGGTGCTCAACCGGCAGCGGTTCGACGTGGACGGCTATCTCGAAAACGGCAAGTTGCGTTTCGCAGGTCCCGAGATTCCGCCCAACGACAACGAGTACGGTTGGAAGGATACCGTGCAGGCGGATTCCGGCCTGATCACGCGGATTATCGTGCCGTTCGAGGGTTACGCCGGCCGCTATGTCTGGCACTGTCACGTGCTGGAGCACGCCGCGAACGAGATGATGCGTCCGTACGAGGTCGTTAGTCCCGGATCTCGAGGGCGCGGTTGAGGCTGAGTGCCGCCAGTGTGCAGGCGGCGCCCGAGAGCAGATAGACGCTGACGTAGGCGAGCCCGAAATGGGCTGACAAGCCCAGCGCGACGAGCGGCGCAAACGCGGCACCGATGAGCCAGGCGAGATCCGAGGTCAGCGCCGCGCCGGTGTACCGGTACTTCGCTTCGAAGTTCGATGTCACGGCACCGGCGGCCTGGCCATAGGACACGCCGAGCAACGAAAAGCCCAACAGGATGAAAATATCCTGGCCGAGCCGCCCGCCGCCCAGCAGTGTGGGCGCGAACCCGCTGAACACCGCGATGAGTACGGCTACGGTTCCGAGTGTGCGGCGCCGCCCGACTCGATCCGCAATCTTCCCGGAGGCAATGATCCCGAGAGTGGCGAGACCGGCGCCGATCATCTGCACGACCAGGAACTCGCTGATGTCCTGGGTCGAGTAGAGCCGGATCCAGGACAGTGGGAAGACCGTCACGAGGTGGAACAAGGCGTAGCTCGCCAATGCAGCGAACGCACCGATCACGAGCGTACTGCCCTGCGCCCGAACCATCTCGACAACCTTCGTCGGCTCGAGCTCGCGCTCGGACAGCAGCCTCGCGTACTCGTTGGTGGCGACCAGGCGCAGTCGCGCGAACAGCGCCACCACGTTGATGGCGAACGCGACATAGAACGGATAGCGCCAACCCCAGTCGAGAAAGTCGTCCATCGACAGATTCGAGTAGAGGTAGGCAAACAACCCGCTCGCGATGGTAAATCCAACCGGCGCGCCGATCTGACCTAACATTGCGTACCAGCCGCGGTGCTGTTGCGGCGCGTTGAGTGCCAGCAGCGAAGGAAGGCCATCCCACGAGCCGCCCAGCGCGATTCCCTGTCCAACCCGGAAAACCGACAGCAGTACGATGGACGCGGCGCCAATGCTCGAGTAGCTCGGCAGGAAGGCGATGCCGGCCGTGGAAATGCCCAGTAGAAACAGGGCGAGTGTCAGTTTCGTCTCGCGCCCATAGCGACGTTGTATCGCCATAAAGACGACCGAGCCGATCGGTCGCGCGATGAATGCAAAGGAGAAGATCACGAAGGCATACAACGTGCCTTCGAGGCCCCGCTCGAACGGAAAAAACACGGCGGGAAACACCAGTACGGAGGCAATGCCGTACACAAAAAAGTCGAAGAACTCCGAGGCGCGGCCGATGATCACGCCGATGGCAATCTCGCCGGGAGCGATCCTGGAGTGATCGGAATGTTGCGTATCGTGTAGTGTCGTCACGGCAGGGTAAGGATCGCACCCCCGGGCGCGGGCGCGCGATAGGACAAATCGTCCAATGGGACAAAACGTCCAATGCCGCCCAGCCGGCGCTGCCCCTAAAGTTGCGGGCATGTCACTCCTGAAGCGCTCTCGAGTCCTGCTCGTGCTGCCCGCTGCACTGTCCGCGGGCTGTAACCTGGTGTTGCTGCACCCCGCGGGTGCAGTTGCGGCGCAACAAGGGCATCTCATCGTCGTTTCCACGGTGCTGATGCTGCTCGTGATCATTCCTGTGATCGCGCTTACAGTCCTGTTTGCGTGGCGTTATCGGAAATCCAACAGCGAGGCGACCTATGCGCCCGATTGGGACCACTCCACCCAACTCGAGCTGGTGATCTGGGCCGTGCCGCTGCTGATCATCATCGCCCTGGGCGCGGTGACCTGGATAAACACCCACACCCTCGATCCGTATCGGCCGCTGCGCCGGCTGGATACGGCCCGTCCTGTCGCGGCAGGTGTAAAGCCACTGGTTGTCGAGGTCGTGGCACTCGATTGGAAATGGCTGTTCATCTATCCGGAGCAGGGCATTGCTGTCGTAAACGACCTCGCGGCGCCCGTCGATGTGCCCGTGACCTTCAAGATCACCGCGTCTGCCGTGATGAATTCCTTTTTTATTCCCTCGCTCGCGGGGCAGATCTACGCCATGCCCGGCATGGAAACCGAATTGCATGCCGTCATGAACCACCCGGGTCA
>DATBCZ010000222.1:0-8798 GCA_036270175.1 Steroidobacteraceae bacterium
TCACCACCTCGGTACGGACCCGGCGCTCGATCCTGTCGTCATGAAGCGCGGACTGACTCCGAGCGTCAGCTTCGAGCGCATCCAGAGGCCGTATGTCAGGACCTTCCTGGGAGCGCGCCACGTTCTGTTGATGCTCGCGGATGTCCGGCCGGAAAGCCGCCTGTTGATCGCGCCCTTGGCGGATGTCATCGCCAACAAGGCACACTGGACCGCCGTGGCCGGCTTCGAGGATGAAGTAACCGGCGCGGAGATCGACCGGGACGGCCTGTATATGTTGGCGAACAAAGGAACGCCGCGCGGCCGCATCCTGCGTACCCCGGTACAGTCGCCACAGTTGAGCCAGGCGCAAGAGCTCGTGCCACAAAGCGCGCGAGTGCTTGAATCGCTGGGGCGGGCAAAGGACGGCCTGTACCTGAAAATCATGGACGGCGGCATCAACCGCCTCGCGCGAATGCGCTGGGACGGGCATGTCGAGGAAATCGCCCTGCCCTTCGACGGCACCCTGAGTGCGCTCGAGACAGAGCCCGATACGGACGGCGCGTTGTTTTCTTTCCAGGGCTGGCTCACCCCGTCGGATATCTGGGCGACAGATGCCCAGGGCCACGTCAAGGCCACCGGCCTGACACCCAAACCCGCCATCGATGTCAGTGCCTACGAGTCCGTGCGTGCTTTCGCCACCGCGCCGGACGGGACCCGGATCCCCTACTCCCTGATCTACAAGAAAGGCATCAAGCTCGATGGCAGCAACCCGGTGTGGATCAGTGCCTACGGATCCTACGGGTCTCCCGGCTATACCCCGACTTTCGCGGGCCGCTCGCTGGCCCTCATCGATGCCGGATTTATTGTCGGCTATGCGGCCGTCCGTGGCGGTGGCGAATACGGCCGCGAGTGGCACAAAGCCGGACAGCTGACCAACAAGCCCAACACCTGGCGTGACCTGATCGCCGTCTGCGAGGAGTTGTGCGCAAAGAAATACACCTCACCCGCCAGGCTCACCATCGGCGGCAGATCCGCCGGCGGCATTACGGTGGGCCGCGCGATGACCGAGCGCCCGGACCTGTTCGCCGCGGTGATCGATGGTGTCGGTTGGTCGAACCCACTGCGCTACGTGGCGGAACAGAACGGCTATGGAGAGGAGCCCGAATGGGGCGCCATCGCGGAAGAGTCGGGTTACCGCGCCTTGAAAAGCATCGACAGCTACCAGGCGGTACGCGACGGGGTGTCCTATCCGGCGGTCCTCCTGACTACGGGGGTGACCGATCCTCGCGTCGCGCCGTTTCACGTTGCCAAAATGACGGCACGGCTGCAGGCGGCCAGTAAATCCGGCAAGCCGATTCTGCTGCGCGTCGACTACGACGCCGGCCACGGCATCGGCTCGACTCGTGCTCAACAGGATCGGGAGGCGGCCGATACCTATGCGTTTCTGCTCTGGCGGACCGGGGTCCCGGGATATCAGCCGGCGTAGCTATGGCTCACCGGCTCACGATCAGCAGCGTCACACCGTGACTCGGCACGGTGTCCGTAAAAACGCCGGCCGTATGGCCGAGGTCTTTGTGTTTCCAGACGTCCCGCAACCCGGCGCCGCCCTGGAAACCGATCTCGGCCAGGTCGACAGAAATCTCGCGGTTACTCCAGGCACGGTTGAACAGGCCCACGGCGACCCGTCCGCCACTGAGAGGTTTGGTCCATACATCCAGGTCACCGCTCTGGTAGAGACGGTCACCCTGCTTTCCCAGTGAATCCTGGTCGATGCCGATCACCTCGGTGTTGAGCAGAATTCCCTTGTCGGCCGCGGTCATTTTGGCCAGGTCATTGCCAGCCAGCAGCGGCGCCGCGAGCAGCACCCACAGGCTCATGTGAGTGCGGTATTCCTCCTCAGTCATCTTTCCGTTACCGATTTCCAGCATGTCAGGATCGTTCCAGGCGCCGGGTGCCGCAAACTTCGACAGTCCCGCCTGGCTGAAGCCGATGGCGCTCATCCTTCCATAGGAGTCGTCGATGTCGTCCGTAGTGCGCCACATGCTGGCACCGACGGCCGGTCCCCACTTCCAGGGCTGGTCTACGCCGTACTGGCAGAGGCTGTAGAGAATGGGCCGGCCCGTCGCCTTGAGCGCGTCACCCATTTTCCGGTATGCGGCGATCATGAGATTTTTCGCGGCGTCCCGGTCACCCGGATGCCCGGCCCGCGCCTTTCTCATCTCCTCCTGGAAGTAACACAGGTCGTACTTGAGAAAGTCCACTCCCCAGGCGGCATACTGCTGCGCATCCTGGGCCTCGTGACCGAGGCTGCCTTCGAAGTTGGCACAGGTCCGCGCGCCCGGCGAGGAATAAAGGCCGAATTTCAATCCCTTGGAATGAATATAGTCGCCGAGCGCCTTCATGTCAGGAAAACGCTCGTTCGGATGCAACACGCCCTGCGCATCACGCTTACCCTGCCACGTGTCATCCACGTTCACGTAGACGTAGCCCGCTTCTCTCATCCCGGTGCTGACGAGCGCGTCGGCGGCCGAGCGGATATCCGCATCGGTCACGTGCTCAGCGAAATGATTCCAGCTGTTCCAGCCCATGGGGGGCGTCGGCGGCACACCCGTTTGGCCACAACAGGGCGTCGCATCGTAGAGCATGGCTGCGGCGGCAAGGAGCAAGAATGCAGGGTTGGATTTCATAGCTCCGGTCTGAGCAATGCGCGCCGCTGCCGCTGCAGGCGGATGCCGGTGATGATCATGATCGCCGTGGCACCTACGCTGGCGCCGACCAGGATCGGACTCAGCCATCCCAGCCAGGCCAGCGGCCCCATGAGATAGAGCGCGTCGTCGGGATCGAAACCCCACCTTCCGGTAATGCCCTTGGTGCCTGTGGGACTGCCACGCTCCAACGATTCCGCAAATATGCTGGCGAGCAGGATAGACGCGCTGCTGATCAGGCCGAGCGGGATCGACCAGGCCCCGAGCCAGGTGTTGCGCAGACCGAAGCCAATGGCCACGAAGAAAGCCGTGTTGACCGAGACATCGGCGAAGTAATCGTAGCGATGGCCGCCGGGACTCATCATGTTGCCGATACGGGCCAGTTCGCCGTCGGCGCGGTCGAGAAACGCCGAGACCAACCACAACCCGCCACCCCACCACATACCCGCCCGGGTGCCCAGCGCCAATCCGACGCACGCCGCGATGCCAGTCAACAGGCGCAGCGTGGTGAGATGATTCGGCCGCACCGCCGTACCGATGAGAGGCCGCACCATGGGCCGCGCCAGCAGGTGAGTCCAGGTCGTAGCCATCAGTAAACCCCTCCTTCAGACCAGGGCAGCAGGCTCGCCGGCCGCTTTTGCCTCGGTTCGATGCCAAAGAATGAGACCGGGAATACCCAACACCGCCTCCCGTACCCGTTTTACGAGAGACAGGGCAATCGCCATCTCGGGCTCGATACCCAACAGGCGACAGACGACGACGTAGCCGCCTTCCTGCACACCGAGCGCGCCCGGTACCGCGAATCCCACGGCTTTCAATGCCTGCCCGAGGCTCTCGATGATGAGTCCGGGACCGATGCCGATGTCGATCCCGAAGAAATGCAGTATCAGGCAAACCTCGATGCCGCCCAACAACCAGGAAACCAGGTGCCAAAGCGCCGCCAGCGTCACCCGTCCCGGGGCCCGAAAACACCCTGTCAGCGCGTCGTGCAGCCCGCCGATCTGGCCCGTGGCGGGCCACCCGAACGAGCGGCCGAGACGCACCACGGCTCTTTCGATCACCCCTGCCAATCCAAGCCACAGCGCCACGAATGCGCCCGCCACCACCAGCGCGGCAATCAGCAGCGCCCGGGTGGCGATGTCGGAGACCTCGCTGTGGCCGACGAGACGCACCAATAAAACGAGACCCAGCACGGTGAACAGGACCTGGGTGCCCATTTCCAACATCAGGTCCGCTATGGTGCCGCCCACGGCCTGCGCCAGCCGCACGCCCCGTTTCTGCAAAAGCCGCGCAACCACGAATTCACCGCCGATCTGGGCAAGCGGCAGCAAGTTGTTGACGGCCTCACGAATCCAACGCAGCAGCAGATAAACCCGCAAGCGCGGGGCACCGGCATCGACGGATGAACGGATCCCCGGTCCCGGATCGCCGGATGGCCGCCCTCCCCGCCCCGCGATGACCTGCCATCCCAGCGCCGAGAACAACATCTGTGGCAGGTGAAACGCGATGACCACCGCGATTCCGAGCCAGCCGGCGTGTCCCAGCACTTCGAAGATCCTGACGACCCCGTAGCTCGCCAGCAGCCAGGCGGTCAGCCCGAGTCCGACCAGGCCCCCCACAATGGCCCCAAGCCTGAGGTGTGAACCTCGGTTAGACCCGGAAGACGTACGTCTTCTCCTGGTCACGGTCGATGTCCGGCGGGAACGATGCGTGTTTGTCCGCGAAGTAACGCTCCCGGTGATCGCCCTCGCTGGCCAGGTTGTAGGTGATGTAGAGAATTCGCCGCGGCGAATCGGTCAGATTGGGCTTCGAGGCATGCGGAACGAAGCTGTCGAAGAAGATGACATCCCCGGGTCCGGTCGGTATCGCCTGCAGGTTCAAGCCCTGCTCCTCGAGCGGCTTCCACTGCTCGCCGATGAGCCCCTCACGGTGGCGGCCAGCCGACACTTCCAGGCAGCCGTTCTCCAGGGTCGCCGCATCGAGCGTCACCATGGCGGTGACGAACAGCGGCGCATACACCGTCCAACCGGCTTGTTGATCCTGATGCGCCTTGAAGCCCGCGCCGCCGGGCATCTTGAAGTTGATTTTGTCCTTGAACAGGACCACGGGCGCGCCCATGAGCGCACCGGTCCAGCGGGCCAGGGCGCTGTCGCGAATGAACCGATCGAAGCCCGTGTGATAGGGGCAGAAGTTCTCGATGCGCTGGATCACGCGCCGCCCTGGCGCGGTCACGCTGTCTTCGCGATACACCCAGTGACGCCCGGATACCTCAGGCGCGCCCTCGAGTTGCGCGGTCCAGTGCAGGAGTTCCGCGAGCTGGTGGGGGCTGACGAAATTGCGCACCACTAGATAACCGTCCCGCCGCATGCGCGCGACGTCGTCGACGGTCGGAATCCGGTCGATCATGAGCCAGGTCCACTCCCTCAATTGGATACAGGCGCCAATAGTTAATTATGACAGCACAATGACACTTGGGCGTCACCCGAAAGGGGCACCACCTTGCAGACCAAGGAGAGAGGCGCTGTTGCGCGGCCGCTACAAGGCGGACGCCGCGGGGGGCTCGACCAGGCCGTGCCGCGCCACCTGGATATCGCGCCGCGCACCTCGGCCCCGGCGGGCCGACTACGGGGGCGCACCTAACACCTCACTCGCGCCCCCGGTCGCCACCCCCGCGACGGTGCTAAATCAGTGGGTGAGCGACCACAACAACAACACCATATGACGGATATCACGTTGACTGACAACGGACAGAACTCGATTCAGGCCCCCTGGGAGCTGGCTTTCGATCCCGGTCTCATGGCTTTCTACCCTGGCCATGAGACCGGCTTTCTCGACGTCTGGTTTCAGAACTTGTAGGTTGCACCCACGGTGAAGTATCGACCGACCGCACCGTCCTGCTCGAGTGCACCGTCGTACGCGAGCTCGCCGCCACCACCGTAGGTCTGGAGGTCGACCGGCGCATTGGCGTTGAACAGGTTCGTCACCGAGCCGTGCACCGACAAATGGCTGCTGACAGTGTAGTTTGCGTACAGGTTGGTCTCGACGAACTTATGCACCGTGCAGTACGGATACCACTGCGCGGGAAGCGGTGTGAGGCCCGTGAAGCGCGGCCCGTAAGCCGAGGTCGCGGAATCCGACAGGGCGATCTGACAGGTGTCCAGGCCGGCCGACGGGTCCGTGATGCTGAAGGGGCCGGTGTAGTTCTCCGACACTGTCAAAGAGGCGCCGCTACGCTCCCAGGTGACCGACAGCGTGCCACGATCCTTCGGATTTCCAGTGTCGCCCGAAATGCCCGACGGGCCGTGCGTGCCAGCCAGATCAAAGGTCTGTCCCTGCACGGTCTCGTTGTACTCGAGCACGCGAGTCCAGGTGAGCTGCGCTTTGACCTTGCCGATGGCACCGAGGTCCCAGTGGGTTCGCATATCGATATCGATACCTTCGGTCTGGGTGATGCCGGCGTTCACGTATGGATATTCAGCGAACGCCGCCAATCCGACCGGAGTAGTCACGATTTGCGTCGGACAGGCTGCTCCGCCTGTCGTCGTGGCCGTGCACTGCGCCTGTTGCGCGGCGGGCCCGCGGACCAACGCGGTGTAGTCGCTCAGACCGCCGGCCTCGAACTGCGAAATAATGTCGTTGGTCAGCCTGATCTTGTACCAGTCCACCGACACGTTGAAATTGCTGAGAGGCTCGAAGATCACGCCGAAGCTGAGGTTGTTCGATGTAACCGCCTTCAGGTTGGGATTGGAAACCTGGTAGCCGATCAGTTGCACGCCGCATTGGCTGTTGAACGTGCCCTTGACGTTCTGCACCCCGCCCGGACAAAGAACCGGATCATTCGTGGCGCCGGCGCCGAAGATCTCCCCCGATTGGCCCGATTCCGAAATGGACGGTGCACGGAAGCCCTTGCCCCAGGTGGCGCGGAACGTGAGCATGTCGATCGGCGCGAATTTCACGCCGAATTTTGGTGTCGCCGTCCCGCCGTAGGTGTTGTAGTGGTCGTAGCGGACCGCGCCATCCACTTCCAACATTTTGAATATCTGCGCATCGACCTCGGTGAACACCGCAACGTTGCTCTGGCTGCCGATCGTGTAGACCGGATCGCCGATCTGGGTCCCGTCGACGAGCGACGGCGCGGACTGCGCGTTCTGCGCCTGATAGTAATACTGGGCGCCGACGGCGAGGCCCAGTGGACCGCCGGGCAACTGCGCCACCTCACGCTGTGCCTGCACGCCGGCGATGTCCAGCGTACTGGACGGATGAAATGAGACCTCCGGTGCCAGATAGGAGCCGCCGTTGTTCGTGAATCCGGGAACATAGATACCGTCGTTGATGGCCGTCTGCGCGGCACCGTACGAAAAGTCTCCGAACTGCTTCACGCTCATGCTGGCGTACATCGCGCCGACATCGGCATCGACGTCCCACCCAAGGAGCGAGCCCTTTACGTCCGCAATCAAGCGGTAAGTCGTCGTCGAGACGTCCGTGATCTGCGGGCCGACGTCGGCGAAGTTGTAAACCAGGTTCGCCGGCACCCCGTACGGATTGAGCGGCGAGGTGGCCGGCAACGTGATCGCCGGATAGGAAACGAGGTGTGGCGGCACTCCCGGACCAAACGCGATGTTGGTCTGACCGCCGGAGCCATAGGCGGTGCCGGGAAACGGATTGGAGGAGCTGGACGGTGCTACCTGCTCCGCATTGCTGACGAACACCGAGCCCGTCAGCGAGAAGAGCCAGTCGTTCGCCAGGCCCTTGGTGAACTTGGCGAGTACGTTCGTCTGCTCGGAGGGCGGCTGAATGAGGCCGGGAAACGCGAATGTACACTGGTTGGCGTTCTGCGCGGCCTGGGAGCACCCCGGCAGGAACGAATACGGCTGGCCGCTGGCGGTGTTGGGGTTGATCAGATAGCCGGTCGTGCTCCCCGGATAGGTGACGTACGGATTACCCGCGGCACCCGGGGTGGTGTTGATACCTCCCGGCAGGCCGCTCCAATCGAGGTTCGCGAAGCCGCCGCTACGGGACGAAGCTTCGATCGCATCGGTCTTGTGGAAGTCGATGGCGACATAGGCGTTGTAGCCGTCATTCACCAGGTCGCCGGTACCGAAGATACCGGCCAGGTGATAGCCGGTGCCGTCGCGCTTATAAGAAGTGCCGCCCTCGGCCGTGATCTCCGCGCCGACGAAAGTTTTCTTCAGCTTGATATTGACCACGCCCGCGATGGCATCAGCGCCGTACTCGGCGGAGCCGCCGTCCTTCAGAACTTCGACATTCTCGATGGCGTTGAAAGGGATCGCACTGATATCGACGAAGCTGCGCTGGTTATCGTCGGACAGCGGGAACGCGACCATCCGCTGGCCATCTATGAGAGTGAGCGTGCCCCCTACGGTCAGACCACGTAGCGCGATTCCGGAGCCGCCGGAGGCGAAGGCCTGCCCGAACGACTGGCCCAGCGCGCCCTGGCCGTTGGCCGACAGGTTGCGCAGAACGTCGGAAAGGTTCGTATAGCCCGAATCCTTCAGATCGTCGGACGTGATGACCTGCACCGGGCTCGGCGTCTCGATGTCGGTGCGCTTGAGCAGCGATCCGGTGATGGTGACGGTTTCCAGATCCGGCTTGTTCTCCGCTGTCGGTGCCTGCTGCGCGTGCGCGGCAGCGCTCAGAATAGCGGCGATCGCCGTGGCGATCCGCCTCCGGGCTCGTGAGTTTCCCATAATACTCCTCGACATTTCCTGACAAAAAGGTGTCGCATTTACGCCGCTGTGTTATGTACCCGCAATACGTTTGCAACGTTATTCAACTTCTGACATGGCGCTCCACAGGTGTCAACACTCGTTGTGGCTTCACAACACATACTCGAATGTCTGTTACCAACATCAGGAGATTTATTGACAAAGCGCGGACATTGACCGGCTGTTGTTATCCTTTTCTTTGCGCCGCTTGAGGTTTGCAAAGTCCTGGCGCAGAGCGCGCCTACGTCAGGTATTCTTCAGCAACCTTCGGGAACTCTTGCGGGAGCCATGGCGAACTCCACAATCACGCTCACTAAGGCGCAGGCGCGGCGCCTCTGGCTGCACGCCCAAAGGCTCGACACTCACGCGCCGTTCGGCAACGGGCCGC
>DATBCZ010000223.1:0-4026 GCA_036270175.1 Steroidobacteraceae bacterium
GCGCCCATTTGCCAAAGGTAGCCCGCCGTGGCGTTTGCAGCCTCCACCTTGTCAGGCGACGAGTAGGCATCGGGTCCGGCCCAGAACCAGACCATGTGCGCGACCGGGATATAGCTGAAGGTGAACCAGATCACCAGGAAGAGCAGGACGCCCGAGAACTTGATGCGCTCGACAATGGAGCCGAGGATCAGGCAGCAGGTGATGGCCGCGAAGGTTGCCTGGAAAGCGACGTACACCAGTTCGTACAGGGGCGTGTTCTTGCTGAACGTCGAGGCCAGGGAGAAGGCGCCGGTCGCCGGGTCGAACGTTCCGGCGAGAAACAGCCGGCTGAAGCCGCCGAAGAAGGCGTTGCCCGGAGTGAACGCCAGGGAATATCCGTAGATACACCACAGGACGGTGATCAGGGAAAAGCCAACAAACACCTGCATGAGCACCGACAGCATGTTCTTGGTGCGGACGAGTCCGCCGTAGAACAAGCCGAGTGCGGGCACGGACATCAGGAGCACGAGGGCGGTGGAGGTCATCATCCACGCCGTGTCGCCCTTGTTAGGAACGGGAGCGTCGGCTGCCCACGCGAGCGCGGGTCCGAGCACCCCGAGCGCGAGGCCCGTCAGGCGACGGATTTTATGAGAGTTCTTCGGAGCGATGCGCATTTAATCTCCCGGATGTTTCAGAGTCTCTTGGCTCGGGCATTTTGAGCAGTTCGCGCCACAAACAGCCGCTGCACGCGCGGCCCTGACACGCGTAAGCTTGGTGAAGCGCGCATCGAAGGTGCAGCTTCCGTGCCACAGCAACTTTCGGTGCGGTTTCCGGAGCTTGCGTGGGTATCGGCTAGGTCCATGCCCCAGTTTGGAGCTTGAGCTTTGGGGGTCGCCTCAAAATGGGGCAGTCACGTCCCTAGGAATCTGAATGGAAACATTACGTATTGATGAGATCGCCCGCCGGCTGATGGATAACCTCCCGCCAGCGCTCCGCGCGACGCAGCGCGACCTCGAGAGCAATTTCCGCGCGGTGTTGCGCGCGAGCCTCGGGAAGCTGGACCTGGTCACGCGTGACGAATTCGATGTCCAGAGTCGGGTGCTGGAGCGCACTCGTGCGCGACTCGAGGCGTTGGAGGCGCGGGTGAAGGCGATGGAAGGCTCGGCGGACGGGCCGCCGCCTTTGGGAACCGATCAACAGTCTTAGCCAATGGAGGCCAGGGATGGCTTTTACACTCGCTCGAATCGCCTGCCGCGGGCAGGTTGGGTTGGACGCTCCGCTCGTCCATGTTGAGGTCAGCCTCGGCTCTGGTCTGCCGGCCTTTTCTATCGTAGGTCTGGCGGCCACCGTGGTGAAGGAGAGCAAGGAGCGCGTCCGTGCCGCGCTGCTGAACTCGGGCTTTCAGTTTCCGGGCGGTCACATCACGGTGAATCTTGCACCCGCCGATCTTCCCAAGGAGGGTGGGCGGTTCGACTTGCCTATTGCACTCGGAATTCTCATCGCGTCAGGGCAGATTCGTCCGGTTTCAGGCGGCATGGCCGATGAGTTCTACGGCGAGTTGGGTTTGAGCGGTGAACTCAGGCCGACACGCGGGCTGCTGCTCGCGGTGGCCCACGCGAGTCGCTACGGTCACGAAGTGATCGTCCCGCGCGCCAGTGTACGAGAGGCACTTTTGGTTGCGCGCACTCCTGTCAGAGCGGCAGGTGATCTACTGGAAGTCTGTGCTCACGTGGAGGGGAAAGTGGTGTTGGAGCCGCTGCCGGCGCTGGCCAGCACTGGCAATGTGAGCACGCTCGATCTGCGTGACGTTCGTGGGCAGGACTATGCGAAACGCGCTCTGGTTGTCGCGGCGGCTGGCGCGCACAGTTTGTTGATGATCGGATCTCCGGGCTGTGGCAAGAGCATGCTTGCACAGCGACTCTCGGGGCTGCTGCCGCCGTTGACCGAGCCCGAAGCTCTCGAGGTCGCGTCGATCGCGTCCGTCAGCACGGCGGGCTTCGATACCAATCGCTTTGGCCAACGTCCATTCCGAAGCCCGCATCACACGGCTTCCGCCGCCGCTCTCGTTGGTGGGGGCTCTCGGTCGAGGCCCGGCGAAATCAGCCTCGCTCATCATGGCGTTCTCTTTCTCGACGAGTTGCCGGAGTTTGAACGGCGCGTGTTGGAAGCGTTGCGTGAGCCGTTGGAAGCGGGTGTCGTGTCGGTATCGCGCGCGGCGCTGCAGACTCAATACCCTGCGGCATTCCAACTCATCGCGGCCATGAATCCCTGCCCCTGCGGGCGCCAGGGGGACCCTACGGGCAATTGCAACTGTACGCCCGCAGAAATCCAACGCTACCGGTCGAAGATATCGGGTCCTCTGCTCGACCGCATCGACATGCACATTGAAGTGCCGCCCGTTGAGCTGAACGATTTCGAGGAGGCGGCTGACCGTGGCGAAAACAGCGCGTCTGCCGCACTACGCGTGCTGCGTGCCCGGCAGGCTCAGATCACTCGGCAGGGCGTCTGTAACGCGCGGCTGCCCGACTCGCAGGTAGACAGGTGGTGTCGCCCCGACACCGCGGGGCGTAACGTTCTGGAGCTCGCGATAAAGCGTTTGGGGTTCTCCGCTCGAGCCCGCGGACGGATCCTCAAACTCGGCAGGACCCTTGCCGATCTCGATGGCGACGAAACCGTGACCGCCTCACATGTGTGTCAGGCGATCATGCTCCGCTGCCTCGATCGGACGCTTTCCGACCATGCGGACGCTCCCGCGAGCCGGGAGGTCCCGCCCAAGGCCGCGATCGTTACTTCGCCAGCCCCACCATGTAATCGACTGCCTGCTTGACCAGGTCATCGGGCGCGTCGGTGCGGCCGCCCTTGGCCGGCATCACGCCCGCCGTACCCTGGAAGCCGTGGATGGCGTGGTCGTAAAGAGTCGGAGAGCCCTTCGCAATGCGGGCTCCCCAGGCAGCTTTGTCGCCCGCTTTCGGTGCGCCGGCGATGCCGGCGCCGTGGCAAGCGCTGCAAGTCTGCTGAAACAGCGCTTCCCCGGTCTTCGGCAATTCAGCGGTACCCGCGCCGGCCTGGGCGGTATTGCCGGCATCCGCCTTGATCGCCATCGCGCTATTGTCTTGCCCCGCCACGGCCACCTGCGCGAACGGCTGGATCCGCTGCTCCACTTTCTTGACGTAGCTGGCGTCTTCCACGACCTGCCTGTCCTGGGTCTCGCTCGCCACGATGCGGGCAAGCGCGAACAGGCAAATGGCGATCGCTACCAGCAGGCCGATAACCATGCTGAAAACGTTGAAGAAGTGGGTGTCCTGCTTGCTCACGATGTCATCCGCGTGGGGGTGCGATTTAAGGCCGCGCAGTATAGCTGGGCCATGCGCCGGAGTGATACCCACGGTGGGTCGGACGTCACCGAATCCGGTGGCAAGCCGGACCTTGCAGATCCCGCAACGGACGCTTAGCCGGATGGTGCCATTCGAGCCGCTCAGCTCGCGTCGGGCTGTAGCTCCGGTGCCGCCTTCGAGAAGGCCGGCAGAGATTCGAGATGGGCGCAGATGCCGCGCAGTGTTGGGTACGCCTCCAGGTCGCATTTGAAGCGGCGAGCGTTGTACATCTGCGGCACGATGCAGATGTCGGCGAGTGTTACGGTCGTGCCAAACATGTGACGACCATCGCCGGTGGCACGCTTCGCATCCTCTTCCAGGGCGCGAAATCCCGCACCCATCCAATGGTGATACCAGGTGTTCACCGTGTCGTCGTCCAGCGCGAGCGGCGAGCGCAGATAGTTCAGGACGCGAAGATTGTTGAGTGGATGCATGTCGCAGGCGACCGCGAGCGCCATCGCGCGCACGCGGGCCCGATCCGCCGGCGAGGGTGGCAACAGCGGCGGGTCAGGATGCATCTCATCCAGGTATTCGATGATCGCCAGCGATTGGGCGATCGTGGTGCCGTCGTGTATCAGCGCGGGGACGAGGCCTTGTGGATTGACGGCGAGGAATTCCGGAGTGCGGTGCGCCGGGGCCGGGGGCCGCAAGTCGATGTAGGCGGCCTCGTAGG
>DATBCZ010000224.1:0-7168 GCA_036270175.1 Steroidobacteraceae bacterium
CGTCTTGGCAACCAACGTGCGTCCCGCACCCGGATTCTGTGTGGGCGCCCAGATTTCGACCTTACCGTCGGTGACGCTTGCCGTGCAGTTCTGCGGCTCGAGCGGTGAATGCGACATGATCGGATAGAAGTAAGCCGCCTCGACCTTCGTCGCCGCGTTCGCGAAGGCCGTCTTGTGATCGCCGTCGGTGCGCACGACTTTGACGGGGTCTTTCTTGGCGAGCTCCTCGGCCTGCTTCGCGTAGTTCGCGCTGCTATGGTCGGCGTGCGGACCATTATCCCACTTGATTTTCAGCTTGTCGGCCGCCCTGTTGGCCTGCCACCAGGTGTCGGCCACGACAGCAACCCCATCGAGAAGTCCCATCTGCATACCGACGAACGGGCCTTCCCCGGCATCCGGCGCACTGATGACCTGGACCTTTCTGACACCCGGCATCCCCTCGACTTCCTTGAGATTGGCGCTGACAAACTTACCGCCATGTACCGGACATTTCTCAAACACGGCGTACAGCATCCCTGGCACCGTGGTGTCGATACCGAAGATCGGCTTGCCCGTTACAATGAGCGGGCTGTCGACGCCGCCGAAAGGCTGGCCGATGATGCGGAAGTCCTTGGGATCTTTGAGCGCAACAGTCTTGAGGTCCGGCGGCGGCACCGCGGCAGCCTTGCTCGCCAACGCGCCATACTTGAGTGAACGGCCACTCGCCTTGTGGTGCACGACACCCGGTGTCGTATCGCATTCACTGACTGGGACTCCCCACGTCTTCGCCGCGGCGGTCATCAACATCTGACGCCCCGCCGCGCCGGCACGACGCAACGGGTCATAGTTCATCGGAGTGCTGAAGCTGCCGCCTGCGAACTGCGGGCCATACTTCGCCTGATCGACGACCGCCATCTCGGTGCGGACATTGCTCCAATCGACATCGAGCTCCTCGGCAATGATCTGCGGAAACGAGGTCTTGATGCCCTGCCCGATCTCGGGATTCTTGCAGGTGATGGTGACGATGTCGTCCGGAGCGATTCGAATGTAGGCGTTGATCGTACCGGCCGCGTCGGCAGCGTGCGGGGCAGCGGCGGCGGAGGAAACTCCCGGAAGAGTGAAATCCAACAGCATGCCGCCGCCCGCGACGGTGCTTGCTGCCAGGAAACCGCGCCGGGACAGCGCAAGACCCGCCGCTTCGAACTGGTCGCCGGTCTGCGCGTCGGTGATGTTAGGGGGCGTCATGTCAGACCTCCCTCGTGTCGGCGGTGGGCAGGCCCGCCGCCTGTTTGATCGCGGCGCGAATACGTGTGTAAGTGGCGCAGCGGCAGATGTTGCCGCTCATCGCATCGTCGATGTCCTGGTCTGTCGGCTGCGGCTTCTGATTCAGCAACGCCGTGGCGGACATGATCTGTCCCGCCTGGCAGTAGCCACACTGCATGACGTCGAGCGCCAGCCAGGCCTCCTGGACCTTCTTGCCGGTCGCGGTGTCACCGATCGCTTCGACGGTGGTGACCTCCCGCGTGCCGATTGCGGAGACGGGGGTTACGCAGGCGCGGATCGGCGAGCCATCCAGATGGACAGTGCAGCACCCGCACAGGGCCAGGCCGCACCCAAACTTCGTGCCTTTGAGATCCAGCAGGTCACGAAGCACCCACAGCAAAGGCGTCTCCGCTTCCGCCTCGACCGTCCGGGCCGTCCCATTTACCTTAATCGTGTACGACATCGTTTCCCCCAGCCACGCCAAAGCGCGCTATCCGACGGGATATCGCGCTATAAATCAATGAGATGCGATCAACCCGGGCGAGCTTAGTCCTTATGGTCAGATCCGGGCAGTCCCGCGCGCGAACGGTCCATCACGCGGTGGCAAGTCACCGTCGGGTGAGCGATTCTTTCCAAATCTGCAAGAATGGGCTGCGCGAACGACACAAAAAGAGGACAGTAGAGGGGTCGCTTCGGGGGCCGTAACACAAGGTTCACCCGGGCGTCTTGGCCAAAAATCTGTTCGGGGGGGCATTTTCTTGGAAAAGATTACGAATCTGTTCGACTACGAGATATTTGCTCGGGTCATCAAGGCGGGCAGCCTGTCCGCCGCAGCCCGCGAGTTGCACTCCTCGCCGGCAATGATCTCCAAACGGCTCACCCGTTTGGAGGAACGCCTCGGAGTCCGGCTACTGCAGAGGACCACGCGGCGTCTTACGCCTACGCAGGTAGGCCAGAGCTTCTTTGAGCGGGTCGTAGCTGTGCTGGCGGCCGTCGAGGATGCCGAGAACTTCGCCGCGGTGGACAGCGAAAGGCCGCGGGGCGTGCTGAAGGTCTCGCTGCCGACGGCGTTCGGACGGCTACATGTAGCCCCGCGCCTGAAGCCATTCCTCGACGCGAACACCGAGCTGAAAATGCAGGTGGACCTCAGCGACGACTACGCCGACCTGGTTGCCGGAAGCTTCGACATGGCTGTCCGGATCGGCACCCTGCCGGACTCCAGCCTGGTGGCCCGCCGCCTGGCGCCGAACCGCAGAGTGTTCTGCGCCTCACCGGTCTATCTCGAGAAGCATGGTGAGCCGCGCGATCTCGTGGACCTGCAGCGCCATCGGCTCGTTGCGGCCGGACCGCAAATCACCTGGCGTCTCGAAGGACCCGAAGGTCCGGTCATCTTCAAGCCGCACACGGTTCTCGAGACTAACTCCAGCGAAGTCGTCCGCGAGGCCGTGGTCAGCGGCCTGGGAATCGGCTTCCGTTCGACCTGGGATGTCAGCGCAGAGCTCAAGCGAGGCGTACTCAAGCGCGTGATGCCGGCCTACGGCAGCGCCTCGGATGTCAACATCTACGCCGTCTATTCGGGCCGCAGGCTCGTACCGGTGAAGGTGCGCGCATTCGTTGATTATCTCGTCAGTGTGTTCGGTCCGGAGGAACCCTACTGGGATCGCGAGATTCACCACATCCTCACGCGCGAGGTCGGTGACTCGCCCAACCGCACGGCACGGCCGCAGGCGGTGGTGAATGGCGCGGTCCACGAGCGGCGTGTCCCATAATCGTACAAACACTGTTTGCTAACCCTGGAGTGGTCGCTCATCGCGGGTGTGTCGCGGCGGGCGGCTCCTTTCGATAAACTGCGGGGCAAGTCTGCCCTCACCGCCTTTCACCGTTTGCAAGGGGATGTTTCGAATGAACCGTTTTGCGAAGTCGAGCCTCATCGCGCTGTGCGCCATTGCGCCTGTGTCCACATTGCTCGCCCAGGACGCCGGCCCGCCGACGCCCGAACAGCAGCAGGAGCAGGCCATCCTGACCCGCCAGGGACTGCTCAAGGTGATGGGCTTCTACATGGGCCCGCTGGGGGGCATGCTGAAGAACAAAGTCCCGTTCGATGCCGCGGTGGCGGGCAAGAGCGGAGCCCACATCGAGCAGCTCGGCGACATGATCCCCGACGTGTTCACGTTCGATACGCGTAAAGCCACGAACGTCAAAACAAAGGCGCAGGACGGGATCTGGACCAACCAGGCGGACTTCAAGGCCAAGGCGGATGACCTGGTGAAAGCGGCCACGGCCCTGGTCGAAGCGTCAAAGTCGGGTGACAAAGGCGCGACCCTGAAGGCGGCCGGCGCAGTCGGCAAGGCATGCGGCGCTTGCCACGACAACTACCGTAACAAGTAAGCCTCGCCTCCTTCCGTCGAAACATCGGGCTCGATCCCCTTGCGGGGGGTCGGGCCCGATTCGTTAATAGGTGTTGTCCGGCATCACCGGCGCGTGCGCCAGCAGCCAGTAGACGAACCCGGCCGCCACGAGACACACCACCAGCGCCTTGAACAGTTGCGAGCTGCTGATAGCCTCGTGCTCCGGCACCAGCACCGCGGGCTTGTGCCCATTCAACATCGGCACGACGAGATTCTGTTTCTTGTAGAGCGCGTAAAACACGATCGCGGCGACGTGCAGGCACACCGCGGCGATGATGAAGTTAAAATTCCAGTTATGCACGGTCGACAGCACGCCCGCCGTACTCTCGCTCACGGACGGGTTGTAGGGTCCGGCCCAGACGACCGCGTCGGTGGTGAACAGCCCTGTGCCGGCTTGGATCGCCACCAGTAGCAGCATCAGGAACACCATCAGGCCGCCGACCGGATTGTGGCCGACACTGGGGGCGGTGCCCGGATTGAACATGCCCTTCAGGTACAGCCAGATGGCGGACGGATTGTGGATGAAACTGCCGAAGCGCGCGTGGCGCGGTCCGAAGAGACCCCACAGGATGCGGAACACCAGCAGCCCGATGGCCGTGTATCCCAGGTAGAAGTGCCACTGCATCCAGTCGAATCCCAACTTCGCGGTCACGTAGGACGCGACGATGCAGGTTGCAAAAAGCCAATGGAACAGCCGCAGTGGCAAGTCCCAGACGAGCCGTCTATCGTCAGCCATCGTTTAAAGCTGTCTCGCTACAGTCGAGTCCGACTGGTACTGTTTGATGAGAGCCGCGGTAGCGTCGTGCACCTCGATGCTGACACCCCCGCGACCATGACCGCCGGCGCGTCCCATTGCTGAATCCAACGGCGTCATACCTTTCTTGTCCTTCGCGTTCACGTCGGCGTGTTGAGCGACGAGATCCTTGACCACGTCGTTGTAGCCGAACAATGCGGCGCCGTGCAGCGCCGTCTGGCCGTTACGGTCCTGCGCATTGACGTCAGCACCCGCCTTCACGAGCAGATCGATGCAGGCGACCTGGTCGGGCTGCGTCTTGAAACGGCCGCGAGTATCGATCTCGTTCGAGCCGAGCCCGGCCGCCGCCATGAGCGGGGTGATGCCCTGGATATTGGGCAGGTTTGGATTCGCGCCGTGATCGAGCAACAGGCGTACAGCCGCGACGTCGCCGGCTTTCGCAGCCCGCAGCAGCGGCGTGGAGCCCATCGTGAGCATCATGTCCGCGCCACGATCCGGGCCCACCGCCCGATACGGCGGAAAGAGCTTCAATTGCGCGTTGGGATTGGCGCCGGCGTCGAGCAGGATCTCGATCATCTTGACGCTGGTCGTATTATCGAGCGACGGCCGATCCGGCCGCCCGCCGTGCGGAATGGTGTTGAGATCCACCGCCGCCCACAAGGGTGTCCGTCCCCACCAGTCCCAGGAGTTGACGTTGGCCTTCCTGGTGACGAGGAATGCGCCCACGTCGAAGTGAAAGTTGGTCGTCGCCATGATCAGAGGGGTGACGCCCTCCGGATCCGGCAGGTTGACATCCGCGTGAGCTCCGACGAGAAGCTTCACACATTCCAGGCAGCCCTGGCGGGCCGCATAGAGCAGCGGTGTGAAGCCTCCGACCTCGCGCATCTGCGCACGCGGCTCGGCGGTCACCATTCGGGTCCAGTGATTGAGGTGCGACCGCGCATCAACCTTGGCGCCGTGATCCAGGAGCAGCTTCACCATGGCGGGCTGGCTTTCCGCAGCCGCCCACATGAGAGGTGTCTGCTCGTGCCAATGCTCCGCAACGTTGACATTAGCTCCATGACTGAGGAGGAGCTTCGCAGCGGCGACGTTGCTGGTACGCGAGAGGATCAATAACGCCGTCTGGCCATCGCCATTCCCCGCGTTGACATCGGCGTGCGCGTTCAGCAGCTTCTCGATGACGACCGGGTTCCCGCGGACCGCTGCTTCCAACAGCGGGGTCGAGCCGTACTTGTTGGCCGCAGACGCTTTCGCGCCCGCCTTCAGAAGACTTTCGACCAAGGCGACATCGTCGTGATACACGGCGTAGTGCAACGGTGTCGTACCGTCGCTCTCGGCCGCATTCACATCCGCTTTATCCTTGACGAGCGCCAGTGCTCCAGCGCCGTCGTTGGCCTTAGCGGCATCAATGAGCGAACCGTCGGCCCAGACAGGCGCCTGCGCTCCGAAGGCCAGCAGCGCAACTGCCAGCCCTGCCCTCACCGCCAAAGTCCGCATGCTTCTCATCAGACCTCCGCGAACTTCTGCGTGCTGTCGCCGACCTTGTCCACGGGGACCCCGGCGCGATCGAGCATCGTCAGCAGCGCGTTCGCCAGCGGCGTGTGATCGGGATAACGCAGATGCTGACCACCTTTCAACTTGCCACAGCCGCCACCGATGAACGCGGTGGGCAGCGGGAACTGGTTGTGGCGATCGCTGTTGCTCATGTTGCTGCCGTACAGAATGATCGAGTGGTCGAGCAACGACCCGTCGCCGTCCGGCGTGGTGGACAGCTTCGTGAGGAACTTCGCCAGCACCTTGGTGTGGTAGTTCTGGATCTTCACGAGCTTGTCCTTCTTCACCGGATCGTTCGCATGGTGCGAAACCGCGTGGAAGGCATCGGGTACACCGATGTTGTTGTACGTCCGGCCGCTCACCTCCGCGGCCACCATCATGTTCATAATGCGCGTGAGATTCGCCTGGTAGGCCAGCGCCGCCATGTCGTACATCAGATTCATCGTCTGGTCGAATGACTCCGGGTTGCCCACCGGAACATTGGGCAACTTCAGATGCGAGAGATCCTGTGACTGGGTCTTCTGCACCCGGCGCTCGAGCTCGCGCACCGTATCGAGATAATCATTCAACATCGCGCGGTCACGGACGCCCAGTGTGCGCTGGAGCGCCGAAGCGTCATCCTGCACCATGTCGAGGATGCTCGCCTGCTGCTCGATGAGCTCCTTACGCTCTTCCGGGCTGTCCCCGCGACCAAACAGGCGCTGGAACAACTTGCGCGGGTTGTATTCCATCGGCAGAGGCGTGGTCGCCGTGCGGTAGGCAATCGTGCCCGAGTAGTTACAGCCGTAGTCGCGGTCGCACGCGCCGCCGCCGCCGGGCGCTTCGGTGGCGATCTCGAGCGAGGGAAGCGGTGTGTCCTGACCGATGTACTTGGCGGCGATCTGGTCCGCCGTCACCGCCATGTTGGGATCCTGCCCCTGCTTCGGATGAGTGCAGCTCAGCCAGGTTGCGGGCACGATGGCGTGAACGGCCTGGCTCTCGCCGGGACGGTTACCGAGTCCGCTGATGATGGTGAGTTGTTTCTGGAACGGCTTCAGCGGCTCGAGAATCGGGCCCAACTCGAAATCCGCGCCCTCCTTCTCGGGAGTCCACTTCTCCATGATCGCGCCATGCGGGAAATACACGAATCCCAGTTTCACGAGCGGCTTCGCGGCAGTGTTGGCCAGCGCGGTGGCGGCGGGAATCATGGCGTCGAGCAGCGGCAGAGCGA
>DATBCZ010000225.1:0-16426 GCA_036270175.1 Steroidobacteraceae bacterium
AAGCGCCGCGCGCTGCGAGCGCGCTATCGTGGCGTCCATCGAACCCAGATCCAGCGAAACACCAGACGTCACCAACGGAGAATCCAACATGAGCACTACTACCCGATTCCTTGCCGCCGCTTTCACCGCCCTCGCAGTGAGCGGCGCGGCCTATGCCGATGGCGCCCTGCCCCAAACCCCTGCCAGCGCCAGGACGATCTACGAAGGCGTCGACGCGCAGGGACAGATTGTGCGGGTCACGATCTCCAACCCCACGAGTGCGCAGTCGGTCGTCGTCTCTTCCCGCGCGCAGCAATACCCGGAGTTGAACTGGACCGCGCACATCGGCTCGGGCACCGCGGCCACAATCGCGCACTGAAGGGCAATCGAACGGCGGTCCATCTGACATGCCGTCCCGGCTTGCGCTGCGGGCCGGGGCGGCGCTGCGTCAGCGGGCCCCCCGAAATCCGCGCTATCATGTGAGCGGAATTTCCGTGACCGCACCGGTTCATCACATGATCAGAAGCTCGAGGCGTGAATTCGTGAGTATCAGTGCCGCAGCGGCGTTGATCGCCACCGCCACGACTCGGGCCGCATGGGCCGTTGGCGAACATGCAGCCGGCGAATCGCTACAAGCTGAGAACCTCGCCGATCCTACCCGAGCCCTGCTCGCCTCGAGGCGAGCCTCTGTGCTGACTCCGTTTCTCGCCGACTGGCCGACCACGAGTGAGCGTCGTGCGGTCGTGCCCTCGACGATCCCGGTACTACACCTCCTGCAAGGCATTCAGGCCGGCGCAGCGACCTTCAGCCGCGACCTCGTCAACGACATTGCGCGTGCCGCGCCGGCCATGGCCTGGCGGCAGACGTACTCCGAGGCCGATGTCGGTGCGGAGTTTCTGCGGAATTACGGCTGGAGTGAAATCGTGGGCACCAGCGGCCCCGTGCCGAGCGAACACATCGCTTGCGGCTTTCTCATCCTCGGACCTCGCACGCACTACCCTCTGCATCAGCACGAAGCCGAGGAAGTCTACATCCCGTTATCCGGCACCGCCGCCTGGAAGAAAGGCGACGGAGGTTGGCACGAGCGCGCACCCGGCACCGTGATTCATCACGCCAGCAATGAGCCGCACGCCATGCGGACCGGCGCGAGCGCCTTTCTCGGCCTTTACCTGTGGCGCAGCGCCGATCTGCGGCAAAAAGCACATTTCGTCCGCTGACGCCCGCTATTTGGCCGCCCCCTTGTGCATCCACGGCCGTAGCCGCGCGCGCGCCGCGTATTTGATACGGTGTATCTGTCCAAGCGGCGTGCTGTTGAAAAAATTGAGTCGGTATACGTTGGCGCTCGCGGGCTTCCAGTCCTGTAGCCAGCCCGGGCTGCCGGCGAGACTCACTTTACGGACGCTCCTGCTCGTGAAACTCCACCTCACTACGTGCTCGAGCAACGAATTCCCGGGCGCCAGGTGAGCGAAGTGCTCGTCGTAGCCCTGCTTGAGAATGTAGAGCGTGTCCGAGTCGCACAGACAAAACTGACTCGCGATCACACGGTTCGCGAAGCGCATCGTGTTGATGAACACACGGCCTGAAGGCCCGAAGTCATCGATCAGGGATTGATAGAACCCGATGAGGCGCGGCTCGAGACAGACCGCCGAGCGCGTCCCCGCCGCGCCTTTCCAACCTGACCCCTCGACTCGCAGGAATTCGGGAAACAACGTGGCGATGCGTGCCAGGTCGTGGGTGACCTCATAGGCCGCCCCACCCTCCCGCGCAATCCTGTGGCGCGCCTTGTTGAGATTGGAGCGAAAATTCGCCGAGAGCCGCTTCGCGAAAGCGTCCCACGGAAGATCGCAGAGCAGGTGATCGCAGGTGGTCAGAACATCCCGATAGATCCGGTGTCCGTCGGCCAGATCCGGACGGTTGAGGCAGGATCGCTCGCTGAAACCGGTGAACTGCACGCGGTCCCATGGCAGGGCCGCGGCGCGCATGGCGGCGAGCAACGCAGTCACGATTTCCCGGCCGGAGACACCGTCCGCCGCAATGACATCGCCCAGCGGCATATGGCTATGCTCGGGAAGACGCCATAATTTCGATGTCACGCCATGGCACGAAATCCACGCGCTCTGCAACGGCACTATGGCGATCGGGGCGGCGTAACGTGTCAGCAACGCGAAGTGGACTTTCTGAGGCGCGGGCTCGAGGTGGAGCAGGTACGCGAGGTACCAGTTCCACTCGTGAAAGAAACTGACGTCCGCGGCGTTGGCCAAAATGCGCGCCCAACTCTCACGCAACGCCTGCAGGCCGTTGAGACCGACGTGAAACGCTACCCGGATTCCCGGACGCCCGGCGGTTGGGGAGGCGGATGTCATCGGCTATGCTCTGGCCCACGCCTGGCTCGATCACTAGCCGGTTCTTCATTTAAGTGGGAGTGCCGCGCTTTCGCAAGCGGAAACCAACACGCTGCAGAGCGGGTTCGGCAGGTTGGCTACGGGAAGGACTCGTACAGCCACGCTGAAGTCGCCGCGGGCAAAATCAGAGTCGGGTGTAGGAGCGATCCAAAACTCTCAGCGCGCCCGGATCACGATTCGGTCAGGCTCCTCGGTGGCGTCCAGATCAAACGCTCTCTCCAGGCTTCCGACCCAACCAGCAATGTTCGAACGCTCGACCGTGCCGGTAATGACCAGCGCGCCCAGACTATCGCCCTCCAACACGATGGGCTTGCTTGCGTAGCGGTTTACATCCTCGAGCACGTAACGCAGCGGCTGTAGATGAAACGCCAGGCGCCCGGTCTGCCACGACGTGGCCGCCGCAGGATCCTCCACTTTCGAGGGTTCCGCGATGCCCGCGGTGCCGGCCGTTGTCTGCTGGCCCGCATCCAGACGAACCGGGCGCAGATTGGGCTTGAATTCCCGCATCACCGACACCGGGATGAAATCCACCGCCGGCACGACCAGGACACGGCCTTCAGTAACGGAGACGACCGCCCGATCGCTGTCGCGCCGTACATCGAACGCCGTTCCCACCGCGATGACGGTTGCGTCACCGGCGCGCACCTTAAAGGGCCTGACCGGGTCTTTCGCCACCCTGAACAGCGCCTCGCCCTTCAGAAGTTCGACCGTGCGCGCGGTTTTCGACAAGGCCACCGCAACTCGCGTGTCGCCACTGAGGGTAATCGTCGAGCCGTCGGCTAGAGTGATGTGGCGATTCTCGCCAATGGTCGTGCTGTAGGTGTCGGGGGCCGGCGCCCTCCAGAACAGAGTCGCGCAAACAATGCCGGCGCATACGGCAGCGAGGGCCATCGTGATCCAGGGCCAACGCGCCGCGCGCGCCAAGGTCGAGTCCTGCAGCGAAGCCTTCCAGTCCTTTAAAGGAACCGACGCGTCGTAGTGATCCGCAGCCAGTTGGCTCGCGGGTACCGCACGGGGCACGGGCAACGACCGCACCGCCTGCGATACCGCCTCGATCCGGGCAAAAGCACGCGCATTGCCTGGACTCTCATTCAGCCAGCCCTGCCACGCGAGAGTGTCTTCGAGCGACACCTCCGCCCCCTGCAGCCGGACGAACCATTCGGCAGCGGCCACGTGAGTGGGGTCCTCCTCGATACCCGTGCCTGGATTAATCATTGCGCTCGAGATCCATCTGTTCGCGGCAATGAAGCAACGCCCGAACCACGTATTTACGGACCATGCTGTCCGTGATGCCGAGTTGGCTCGCGATGGTTGCCGCGTCGAGCCCATGAATCTGGCTCATGACGAACGACGCCTGGCACTTCGCCGGCATGGACTCGATCAGGCTTCCCAGGTGACGCAGTGTCTGCTCCGCGGCCACCTCCCGCTCGGGCGTCCGGTTTTCCGAGAACTCCGTGAAGAGCTGGCCGCCGGCAACCTTGTCGTAACTGCGGTGCCGCCGGCGCCGGTCGATCGCGATGTTGGCAGCCGTCTTGAACAGGAAGGCGCGCAGGTAACTCACCGCACCCGGCTGGTCGAGACTCAGCAGCCGCACATAGGCTTCCTGGGCGACCTCGAGCGCCTCGTTGCGCGAACCGACCCGGCCGCGCAGGAAGCGAATCAGGGCCTCGTTGTGGTCGCGAAACAGCCGTTCGACGACCGCCGACCGCGAGCCGTCGGCGCCCTGCTCCGCCTCACCCATTGTCTCGATATCCGGCCGTACCGTGTTCACGGGGCCCGCCCTGACCTTAAGTCCCGAGTCTTATAGCAGTTATATAAGAGTTGCTCAAACAAAGTGCGTAAAAGCCGCTGCCGCACCGGCGCGGGGCACGCGCGCGACCGGATTCGTGGCGTCCGGGCAACGCTCCCCGGGCGCGCCGGCGGCGCGGCGTCGCGTTGGGAAAATAATTTCGCAAAAGCGCCGAAATGCATTCCCGTATTCAACACCCCATTCGTCTAACACGCTACAACTACATTCTAACCCGCAGACGGGAACATGCATGAGCGCACGCAAACTCGCCGATCAGTTGAGTCGCGGCATCCTGGCCCTGCTCCTGGCCCTGCCCCTGGCCTTCACCGCCGGGGTGCGGCCCAGTGTCGCGGCCATGGAACTCGGCCAGGAAAAGCAGTTTGACATACCACCCCAACAGCTCCCCGCGGCGCTGCTGAAGTTCTCCGAGCAGTCCGGCGTGCAGGTCACCAGCCCGGGGCAACTCGTCGAAGGCAAGAAGTCCCAGGGCGTGGTCGGCACCTTCAACCCGGCCAGGGCGTTGGCCCTGTTACTCAAAGACACCGCGCTCAACTACGATGTGGTCGACGGGAACACGGTGGTGATCATCAGTTCCGCCAACTCCACGGTCTCGCGCAACGATCTGCAGAAAACCAGCGCCGCGGGGAACGGCGCATTGCCGCCGCCGGTCGGCAGGCAACTCAAGCTCGCGCAGGCCGCCGCGTCCGATGTGGCGCAGAGCCAGGGTGCGGGCGCTGACAGCCCGACCAACTTTCCGCCCGCGAAGGCCGATCAGCAGCGGGCGCTCGAGGAAGTCATCGTCACCGGCACTTCCATCAAGCGCATCAACGCCGAGACCGCCCTGCCCGTACAGGTCTTGAGACGGGACGACATCGCACGGACCGGCGCCACCAATGCGGAGGAGTTGTTTCACCAGATCAGTGCCGCAAGCAGCGTAGGCTCCACGGTAACAGCCCAGGAAACCGGCAACCAGACAGGCGCCATCTCCACCATCTCGTTGCGCGGGCTCGGCAGCGGCCGCACCCTGGTGCTGATCAACGGCCTGCGCTCGGCTGTGTATGGTGGCGGCTCGCTGGGGGCCGCGGGCTCTTCGGTCGACATCAGCTCCATTCCCGTCGCAGCGATCGAGCGCGTGGAGATCCTCAAGGACGGCGCGTCAGCGATTTACGGCAGTGACGCCATCGCCGGCGTGGTCAACTTCATCCTCCGCTCGAATTTCCAGGGTATCGACGCCGAGGCCACCGCCGGCACGCCCACCGACAAAGGCGGCGGACAACAAGAGGACGTCACCGTCTACGCCGGCAAGGGCGACCTCGTCAACGACCACTACAACGCCGGACTCGGTGTCAATTTCGAGCACTATACCCCGCTCATGGGATCGGATCGGGCGTTCGCCACTCGCTACAGCCCGGGTTACGGCAATGACATCACGTCCAGTTTCGCTTTCCCGGCCAACGTGGCGCTGCCCAACGGCGGCGGCACTCGCAATCCAAATGCGCCAAGCTGCGCCCCGTATTCCATCGCGGATGTCAATTACCCGACGCAGTGCCGTTTCGACAACTCGCCCTATGACTCACTGCAGCCGCTGGTGCAGAAGGTCAGCGTCATGTTCAACGGCCACCTCGCCGTGGCCGACACCAGCCAGCTATACACGGACGATAACTTCGCCCAGGTGAAGACGACGACGACCGTGCAACCGGTGCCGCTGTCGTACCAAAACCCGCTCCTGGCAAGCAACCCCTACAACGCCTACCTCGCCAACCTGCTGGCGACGCAGTATGCGGCCTATCCGAAGTTGGCGTCGCTGGTCGGTACCGGCGCATTCCTGCTGCCCCCGTCGAGCCCCTACTATCCGACGGCGTTCGCGACCTCCCGCGGCATCAACGGCCAGCCCCTCAACCTCATCTATCGTGATTTCGCCAACGGCCTGCGCCATACGCGCGATACCGCCAACACCATGCGCTTCGTGGTGGGCTTCAAGGGAGACACCGCCGGCTGGGATTACGACACTTCACTGTTGTACAGCCAGGTCCACGTGAAAGAGGACCTGCTCTCGGGCTATGCGCTCTACTCGCAGATGATGCCCCTGCTCGATCAAGGTAACATCAATCCGTTCGGCGCAACTACGGATCAGACGGCACTCGCGGACGCGCAGGCCGCCACCTTCAACGCTCAGTCGTTCGAGTCCAAGACCTCCATCACCAACTTCAACGGGCGGGTCAGCCGCGACCTGTATCAACTCCCCGCCGGCCCGCTCGCGGCAGCCTTGGGTGTGGAATATCGTCACGAGACGTTCGAGTTCGACCCGGCCACGGCGATCCAGACCGGCGACATCGCCGGTGAGGGTGGCAACCAGCTGCCGGAGACCGCCTCGCGCAACGTGGCGTCGACCTACATCGAGTTCGACGCCACCCTCGCCAAGGGGCTGGAGGTCGACATCGCCGGACGTTACGACAACTACCAGCGCGTCGGCAGCACCGCCGATCCCAAGTTCTCGCTGCGCTGGCAACCCGCGCCGTGGGTCCTGATGCGTGCCGCGGCCGGAACGGGCTTCCGCGCCCCGTCGCTGACGGACCTTTACGCGCCCCAAGCGACCAGTGTCACGGCCAACGGCACGCGCGACTGGGTCAACTGCCCGACCTTCAATCCCAACATCCCGGCCTGCAGCTTCCAGTTCACGACTGTCACCGGCGGCAATCCGCACCTCACCCCGGAGAAGTCGCAATCCTACACCCTGGGACTGGTGCTCGAGCCCGTCAAGGATCTGAGCATCGACCTGGATTCCTTCTGGATCTACCTCAAGAACCAGATCGTAGTCGGCGGCCTGAGTTACGCCAGCATCATGCAAAGCGCCGCGACCGAGCAGGAGTTCGCGAGCTATCTGCATCGCGACCCCGCCGGTAACATCACTTTCATCAGCCAGACCAACGCCAACCTCTTCAAATCCGAGGTGAGCGGTCTCGACATCGACTTCAAGTATCGCTTCGACATGGGTGCCCCGGGCCGCCTCACCCTGCTCGGCAACGGCACCTATTTCTATCGCTATGTGGCCCAGAACTCCGACGGCTCCTGGACGAGCCAGCTCGACAAGGGCCTCCCGACCGTGGCGAACGGCGGCGGCGGCATCGTCTCACGCTGGCGCTATAACGCTACCGCCATCTACGAAGTCGGCTCCTGGGGTTTGTCATTGACGCAGAACTTCCAGAAGCGCTACCACGATGCGATTTCCAACATCTCGGCGCAACCGCGCTTCGTGTCGGCCTACCAGACGGTCGACTCGCAGTTGTTCTACACGGGCTTGAAGTCGTTCAAGTTCACGGTCGGGGCGCGCAATCTCTTCAACAGGAACCCGCCTTACGCAAACTACGCCGGTACGGCCAACAACTTCGTCGGCGGCTACGATCTGAGCTACGGCGATCCGCTCGGCAGGTTCGTCTACGCGACCTTCGCGTACTCGTTACATTGAGCGCTCACTGGTACGGAGTACCGAGCGGCGACACGGTGCTGCATCCGCACTTCATCGCGCTGGGGATACTTCCATAACACACCTTGCCAAACAGTGGCGGGCACTCGCTCTGTTGGTTCGATGCCGTCAGCGCAGGCGCCGCTGCACAGCTTTGCAGCAGGTAGAGCGAAAGTGTTCCCAGTGCGGCTCGTAATAGTGTCATCGCGCGGCTCCTTCCGACTTCCGTTGCGATTCGTTTTACGCACAATGCAAAACGCGTTGAGGATCACGCGCTGATCCCGCGCGTACTATTGGCCCTTGGTCCACTCAGCGTACGGCGGCGGGTGCCTCCTTGGCTTGATTGGCGCGCTCGATCATGTAGGCCCGTATGGACTGCACCTCCTCGGTGCTCATCTTCCCCTTGAAAGATGCCATTCCGGCGGTTTGCAGGGCTCCTTCGAGCACGATGGCGTTGAATGCTGCCGCACTATTGAGTGCGGCTGAATAACGCAGGTCCGGGAAAACGGACCGGTTCGCCGCGAAAGGCTCGTGGCACATGGCGCAATGACTCGTGAACTGTTGGTGACCCATCTCGATCGTCTGCGCTGACGCCGTCGAAGGCGGAGGGTTCAACACAGGCTTTGGCGCGGGAGGCGGTGCCGGGGGCAGCGCGGCGTTTCCGCCGAGTTTGAACACCAGGAGCCGTGACTGATTACTGGCGCCGTAGGGCGCGAGACCGTAGCCGACTTCCTCCGCAATGTACTGTTCGCCGTCCAACTCGAAAGACGCCGGCGCGGCAACCACCCCGGTCTGCGCCTCGATGGACCAGAGCTCCCGCCCGCCCTGCGCGTCGTAAGCCACGAACCGGCCCACGTTGGTCCCCTGGAAAACCAGTCCTCCCGCTGTCGAAAGCGTACCGCCCCCGATGGTTCCCAACACGCCGCTCCGCCAGGCTGCCTGCTGCCTGACAGGGTCCCAGGCCACGAGTCGCGATTCGGATTTGCGGGGCGCCTTGGATTTGAGGTCGTCGTACACGGTCGGCGGCAGGGGAAATTCCAGGCCGGTGTTCGCGGCCATGGGATGCGCCACGAAAGTCGCCGCGCTCTTGAAGGCTGTGCTCGTCTCGATCGCTGAGAAATAAACCAACCCCGTCGTCGGATTGTACGAAAACGGGTGCCACGAATGCGCTCCCTGTCCACCGGGCTGAACAACGAACGCTTTGCCGGTCTCGTCATAACGGGCCTGGGGATCGGCGACCGGCCGCCCCGTCTCGATGTCTATGGAGGAGGCCCAGGTAGTCGTGACGTAGTTCTTCGCTGAGATGATCGCGCCGGTTTTGGCGTCGAGGACGTAAAAGAACCCGTCCTTGGAGGCCTGCATGAGGACCCGGCGCGGCCGGCCGCCGACCTTCAGATCCGCCAGCATGAGCGGCGACGTCGCGTCGTAATCCCACGAGTCCCCCGGCACCTCCTGGTAATGCCACGCATAAGCCCCGGTATCGGCATTCACCGCAATGATAGAGGCGACAAACAGATTGTCCCCACCGCCCGAGCCCCGGTAACGGCGATTCCAGGGTGCGCCGTTGCCGGTTCCGAAATAAACGAGGTTCAGATGCGGATCGTAAGCAATGCCATCCCAAACGGTCCCGCCGCCGCCCAATTCCCACCACTGGCCGTTCCACGTCAGTGCCGCGCTTCGCATGACGGGCGTCTCGAAGCCCGCAGCCGGATTGCCCGGGATGGTGTAAAAGCGCCAAAGCAACTTACCGCTCGTCGCGTCGTAGGCGGAAAGATAACCGCGAACGCCGAATTCGCCACCCGCGTTGCCGATGACCACCTTTCCCTTGATGACGCGTGGCGCGCCGGTGCTCGTGACCGGCTTGTCATGATCCAGAGTCAACACTTCCCAGGCCACGGCGCCGGTGTGCGCATCGAGCGCGATCAGGCGACCGTCGTAGCTCGCGACAAAGATTTTGCCGTGCCAGGCGGCCAGCCCCCGGTTCACGACGTCGCAGCAGCCCCGGCCCGCGAATTCTCCCGGAACCTTTGGATCGTAGGCCCACAGAAGCCGCCCCGTGCGGGCGTCGTAGGCTTTCACCTTGCTCCATGCGGTGGAGACGTAGAGCACCCCGTCGATGACCAGCGGCGTGGCCTCCTGGCCGCGATTGGTGTCAAAATCGGCGAACCAGGCCAACCCGAGCCGGGTCACGTTATCCTTGTTGATTTGAGTCAGCGGACTGAAGCGCTGCTCATCAGAAGTGCGGCCGACAGAGGTCCACTGGGTCGCGTCCGTGGAATCCACCGACCAGGCGACCCCGGAGACGACCAAACCGGCGGCCATGGCCAACGCGCACGCAATCGCTCTCGTACTCATTCCCCCTCCCAGTCGAGTCAACGGGAACGTTGTACCAGTACCGACTAGCCCGGTAATCAGACCCGGGCCTGGCGCCCACCTGATGGAGGTCGCCGCTTGTCAAGCCCCTGGGGCGACGATCCTCATTCCGTCGGCAATGGTGGACGGCATGAGTCCCGGGGGTATCCTAGTCTTTGCCGCGCACGCGAAGACAGACCAGGTAAGAGGTACGACATGACATCCACGGTTAAAGGCAAAGCCATTGCCATCACGGGCGCCTTCGGGGCATTGGGTTCGGCCACCGCGCTCGTAGCGGCTGAACAGGGCGCCCGACTCGCACTCATTGACCGCGCACCCCACGCTCCCACGGGACTGTTTGATGCTCACAGCGGCGCGATACGCTTGCTCACGGGAGTCAGTCTCACCGATGAGACCCAGGCCGCCGCGGCTGTCCGGGCCGCTCACGAGCAACTGCAGGGGCTCGACGTTCTGATCAACGTTGCCGGCGCGTTCCGCTGGCAAACGGTCGCCGAAGGCGATCCGGCGATCTGGGACCAGATGTTTGCCGTCAATCTCAAAACCGCCCTGTTCACCAGTCGCGCGGCGATTCCCTTTCTGCGGCAGAGCCGGCAGGGGCGGATTATCAACATTGGGGCGAACGCGGCGCTCAAAGCGGGCGCAGGGATGGGTGCCTATGCGGCATCGAAGTCCGGGGTGCACCGCCTTACCGAGAGTCTCGCGGAAGAGTTGAAGACAACCGGTATCACCGTCAACGCGGTTCTCCCTTCTATCATCGACACCCCGGCGAATCGCGCCGACATGCCGAAGGCGGATTTCACGACCTGGGTGACGCCGCGGGCGCTCGCGGAAGTCATTCTGTTTCTGGCCAGCGACGCGGGCGCGCCCGTTACAGGAGCGCTCCTGCCGGTGACGGGAAGGGTTTGAGCGATCAATCCTTGGTCCCTCGATCGAGCTCAGCCTGCAATTGCCGAAGCGACGCGACGAACTGCTCGGGAGCGTAGGCCTCATCGTTCTGGGTCAACTTGTATAACTCGTCGATGCGCTGGCGGAAACGCTCGGCGATGCCAAGATGGATCAGCAGTCCGTCGATACCCATCACCGCCTGCTCTGCCCCCACGTAGTCGTGGAATTCGCCGCTGGTACCGACGGCAACCAGCGTTCGCAACAACTGTCGCTCGTCCGCCGGCTTCCACACGCGGGTTGCAGCTTGCTCGCACAAGCGACGCAGGCTGGCACCCACGTCGCGGCTGCGCTCGACGATCTGGGACCGCTCGGATGCGCTGGCCGCCAGCAAAGACCGGCTCATGCGTAGCAAACCCGGTGCGCTCGAGGGATCGAGTTCACGGGTAATGATCCAGGCCATGATCAGGTAGCCGTCGCTGATGGGTACGCTGCCGGGCTCGGCGCCGCTCTCGAGGAGCCGGTGGCTCCAGTCGGTGCGTCGCATCGAGCTCATGTGACACCCATAGCAGTTGAAAAGAGCCAACTCCGGAAAGGCCCCACTGTTATTGACCCTTGGCCCCTGCAAGGTCTCCATCACGCGCAGCGCCGCGGCCAGCTGCCCATAACTCCAGTTCTGCGTGGAGGTATAGGTCGGCTTACGCTTTTTATAACCCTCGTCGATCCGATAGTGCGGCGGCTGCAGTGCCAGGAAGGTCTCCATCTCGAAGCTCAGTCGTGGATGCCCCGCGGCCATCATCCGATGCGTTGCGAACTTATCGGCGGTGCCGTAGTGACAGGACAGGCAGAGTTCGGTCCGCTGCCGCAGATCCGCGGTTGGATACATACCGTGCGTCACGTTGTCGCGATAGGTCGCTCGCTTGGATGTATGAGTGGCGAGCCAATACTCGGAGCCCCCGTGACACGCTTCGCAACCGATCCCGTCAGCGAGCGAGAACTTCTCACCGCGTTGTTGTGGCGGGACGTTGTCGGTGTGACAATCGAGGCACTCTTTTGCCGAGGCGGGATCGCCGATTCCCAGTTTTGCCGCGATCGCGCGCGACTGCGAAGATCGCAGGACGTTGAAGGCTTTGGCGTGCGCGTCATTGTGCGACCAGGTCACGTACTCGTTGAGCAGGACATCATAGGTCTTGCTGGGCGTCACAGAACCGTGACACACCGAGGAAGCGCACGACGTCACTCCCATGTGCTTGTTGAGTCCCTGGGCGGGCAAAACGGTCAGGGTGGGCGCCGGCGCGGCAGCGAGTGAGGCCCTCGCTGCCAAAATGCACAGGAGCGCTACTGCGGTTGAGCGAACCATGGTTTCCCATCCTGGTCGAGATATAACTTCGCGGCTTCCTGCAACGAGAGGGGCCTGGCCCCGATCCTTCCAAACACGGCCATCTGGTGCCCGGTCTCATCCACCCCACGGTCCCGGTCGAGCCCCTTGGACAGGGCAAGGGCCGGCGCACGGGTGGGAAAACGGGCGATAACCTGCGGCTTGGGCTCCGGACTGAAACCATAGAACTTCGGCTGGGTGTCCGGCGCCGTGAGTTGAATGACCGTCAGGCCGTTGCGGCCGTCGGCCACATACGCGAACAGCGAGGCGTTGGTGGAGCCCACCACCACGTCGCGAGCATCGCTCAGCGCGCCCTGCTGAGTCACCAATTGGTGCAACTCGATGCTCTCCGGCTTTTCGATGTCCACGATCGCCAGGCCCTGTTTGCCGGCCGCCACGTAGGCATAGGTACGGGCGAGATATATTTTGTGCGCATCCTGCAGAGGGACTGCCTTCTCCACGACCTTGGGATGGCGTTTGTCGGTGATCTCCAGGACTTTCAGACCCTCGCGATCCGTCACGAACAGGTAGCGGAACTGCAGGGCGGATGCCCTGACGTCCTGCAGCGGCACCACGCTTTCAACTTGCGGATGCAATGGGTCGTCCAGGTTGAGGATGACCAGGCCCACATCCGCGGCCACGTAGACATAGTGTCCCCCGACGGTCAGATGCCGGGCACCCTTCAGAAGGCCATTCGGGTTCCAGGTCAGCGCGCGCTTCAACTGATTATTGCGTGGATTGCCGTCGGCCAGCGTGTTGACGTCCGTCAGGATCAGGCCTTCGCGGCTGTCAGTAATCAGGGCATAGTTGTAAATCGGATGGAACGGCTGCTCTTCGTTGTCATCTCGCATGAGATGCCCTGTGTTACGCGCGGGGTGAATTGGCTGGTTGGTGGGAAGCGCCACACAGGTGGCATCCTTGGAAGCAATCCGCGTGTCGTGTCCCAATGGGCTCGACGGGCCCGTCAGAATCGGCTGACTGACTGCCTTGTTCGCGACGCTGGCGACATCGTAGACCTGAAGTCCATGGTGACCTTCAGCCGCGTACAGGTACTCGCCACGCAATTGCAGGCAGCGAATCGGATCGCCGGCATGATCGTGGGCGGTCTGAAGCTGCTGGTGCAGTTCCTGGTGATGCCGGTAGTTATCCGGATAGGCGTACTTCTGCAGGTAGCTGCCGATCACCGCCTGGGGCTCATCCCATTCGGTCACCTGTACTCCGGTCACTCCGCCGGCCGTGCCGAGCCAGGCGTAGTGGCCTACGAGGTTGACGAAATTCGTTCCTTGCAGCAGCAGCTGCGCCATGATCGCATTGTTATCGTTTGCCGCGGACAGATGGCAGTCGTCGCAGGTCTTCGTTTCCGTCGTACGCTCGGTATGCGGATAGTGGGGATTGAAGGCCTGAGAGCTGTAGCCGCTCGCCGAGATCGGCGGCTGTTGAATATAGGTGTGCTCCCGGTTGATGTTGGTCTGTGACACCACGAGGGCCGAGCTCGAGCGTATCGGGGCGATTTTACCGCCGTCGGTCGGCCCGCGCCGGCCTAACATGAACATGTCTTCCCGGGCCACCTGCGGGTTGTAGGTCGCGAAGACGCGCGCGTCGCCGCCTTCGTAGTGATGGGACGGAGTCTTCCAGTTCGCCTCGGTAGGGAGATGACATCCCGCGCAACTCGTCGTCCACGACGTATGGCAGGAGTAGCACTCCATCTTCTTCACGCTGTGAGCAAGTTGGTCCGCGGGGACGTCGTGTCCCCACTTCTGCGTGGTTGTATCGCTCCCCATGAGTTTGGCACGGGCCGCCTTGGCGTTGTAGTCCGCCGACCCCGGAGTGACGCTGTCGCGCACCAGGTGCACGCGCCATTCCAGCCCTGGAGTGACCAACGAGCGCTGATATAACTTGCCGTCACGCCACTCGAATCGCTTGCCGCCATCGGGGTTGCGCAAGAGGCTCAGATCGGTGCCCGCCGGTGGTGCCGCCGGCCCCGAGGTCCGCAATGTCGGGTAGGCGTCGACAGTGCCGTGACAGTCGACGCAACTGATCTCGATCGCCTGGGCCACCTCGCCATAGATGTAGCCATTGCTGTGGTTGTCCTGGGCGAAATGACAATCCACGCATTGCATGCCCTTTTCCATGTGGATGGACGCCATGTGGACCGCTTTCGAGAACTTCTTCGGATCGTCGTCACTGACGACGGCTCCAGCAGCGTCCAGCAGGTTGCCGTGGCGATCACGCTTGTAGATCGCACGGAAGTTCCAACCGTGTCCGTGGTAATCGGCAAATTGCGTGTCGTGCAATTTCGGGTTGAGTTCGCTCACGTGCGTGAGAAACTCCGTGTCAGCCCACTTGCCCTTGGGAGCCGCGCCCTCCGGGTTGCGGTCGTTGACGGCCCTGATCTCCTCGGGTGTCGGGTACTTCTGTTTCTCGGGCCACATGGCCGGCGCGTCCGCCTCGTAGTCCCACATCGTGTAACCCATGAACGTATTCATGAACACGTTGGGCTGGTGCATGTGGCAGGTCATACACTGGCTGGTAGGAATGGAGCGCGTGAAACGATGAGCGAGGGGATGTCCCGACTCGTGTTTCGGAATGACCGGATCGATGGAGCGGCTCTGGCCCGTGTTGCCCGCGGAGGCATACGGCCCGGAATGCAGCGGATCGCGGTCGTTCGCGTAGACCACGTGGCACCCGGCACAACCGGAACTGCGGTAGTCGCCCGGCTGGTCGTTGGTGCCGAGGAACCACATGTGCGGGTCGTTGAGCCGGGTCTTATGCACATTCAACACCGGAATAGAGACACGTCCCGCCGTCCCATTGCCCCGGTTCGAGACGTGCAGGTCGGGACGGCCCGGCTCATTGAGTGCCTGGATGCCCCCGGTGAGATTGGGCAACGCAATCTCCGGAAAGCGATTGCCCGTCACCCGGCCGCCTGGCTCGAACACGCGGAAAACGTCGGCCGTCGGTGCGGACTCCCAGTGGGGCACGGGCTCCAGGCCTGGGAGTACTCCATGCTGCACGAGAGCGCTCGTGGGGTCCGGCAGCAGCGGACCCTTTATGGCCGCGGCTTCGCCCGTGGCGGTGTACGACTCACCCAGGATGTAACGTTTGTAGGGCAGCACGCCGTTGTTATAGGAGGCACCGCCCAGCAACATGGCGCTCGTCGACATTAGACTGCGTACGGCGGCGGAGATGATCGCGCCGTGACAGGCGCCACAGGCTTTATCGGCCACCCGGTAGTCCGCCGGGTTCATGAAGCGGATGAACTCGGGGGACTCGCGGTTGAGGAGCGTGTAACTGCGTTGTGGTTTCGCGCTTCTCGGATAGCCCCATTCCTCCGGATACCGAGGCAACACGTGCGCCAGATCGCGCAGCCGCTTGTACTCGAATTCCAGGCGCGGCAGCCCCCGTTCTGGGACCTGGCTCGCGTCGCCTCCATGGCAGTCCGTGCAACCCAGCTTCACCGCCGGGTTGTCGTGCATGGACAGCCGATCGGTTTCCGTGTGACAGCCCAGACAACCCACACTCTTCCGGTCGACTTCACTCAGAGGCTGATCCGCGGGCGCTGGTGCGGATGCCGTGTGCCCCGCCGTGCTCCACAACAGCATCAACCACAGCAGCCAAAGTTGTCGATTCATAGAAGCGCGGCTCAATAAGTCAGAATGAGATTGAAGAAGGCTGAAAACGGAGCATTTCCTCCAGTGAGCTGTTGGGTAGCCGAAGCGGTCAGCATCCGGGCGGCGGTCAGACGCAGAATGATGTTCTGCGAATCCAGGGGACGGTAGAACAGGTCGAAGGACAGATCGGTGCCGAGATCCCTGCCCGGGAGGCTCCTGCCGAGCACGGCCGCGAGAGTGGCGGTTTGATCGAACCACAGGTGGTTGGCGTCGAGCGACAGCCGCACGGCCGGTGAGAAATCGAAGTCCGCGCCCAGCCCGACCAGGCGCAATCCGGGGTTCTCATAGTTCGATGCCCCGGGGGCGGCGGACGAGCGCAGGTCGGGAAACAGTGAGTCACGCACCTTGAGATTGATCTGGCTCAACGCCAATGGCAACTGCTGATGGATGAAGAAGCTGGAGTCGGCCCCGGCGAACAGCGCGCTCTGACTCAAGCCATCGAAGCCATGCGCGGTCTTGTCAAAAGGGTTCGAATCACCCGACGCGTAC
>DATBCZ010000226.1:0-14856 GCA_036270175.1 Steroidobacteraceae bacterium
TGCTCGCGCGGCGCCAACGTCGGACAGGCGGCGCTCATGCGCCGCTAAAGCACCTACTTCGATTGGGATAGTGTGTGCCCGGTTCGCCGGGCGCACACTATGGGGGATGACGACCGCCGCCGGCCACCCGTCCGTTCAGACGAAAATCCCGACCTACACCGCGTGGGTCCTGTTTCTCTTCACCCTGGTCTCGACCTTCGGCTTCGTGGACCGGATCATCGTCCAGGTGCTCGTGCAGCCCATCAAGGCGGAGCTGCATGTCTCCGATGCACGTATGGGACTGCTCGGCGGACTGACTTTCGCCGTGCTCTACGCGGCCCTCAGCATTCCTATCGCGCGCATTGCCGAGCGCAAGAATCGCATCGCCATCATTTCCATCAGTACGGCGCTCTGGTCGCTGGCCACGGCAGTTTCCGGACTCGCCAGTAACTTCGCGCACCTGCTCATCGCGCGCGTCGGAGTCGGAATCGGTGAAGCGGGCGGCTCGCCGGCGACGGTCTCCGTCATCGCCGACTATTTTCCCCGTCAACGACGCGCTTCTGCGATGGCCATCTACGGCCTCGCCGTCCCTCTCGGCGCATTCTTGGGCGGCTCGGCGGGCGGGTATATCGCTCTGCATTGGGGCTGGCGCGCAGCGTTTCTGATCGTCGGCCTTCCGGGTTCTCTGCTTGCACTGGTGCAATGGTTGACGTTGCGCGAGCCGCGGCGGGGCCAGAACGACCCGGGTATTGACGTAAGCAACACGCCGCCCTTCTCAGCCGTCCTGCAACGCTTCAGAGACCGGCCTGCGCTCATCCACGTCGTGCTTGGGGCTATGGTCTCGACGGTGGCCGGCTACGGATTGAGTTACTTCGTGGCGGCTTACCTGTCACGCCATTACGGACTGAATTACGCGCAGGCGGGATTTCGCGTCGGACTCATCTCGAGCGTCCCGGCCGCCCTGAGCATCATGGCCGGCGGTGTTCTGAGCGACTGGGCTGGTCGTCGTGGTGCGTATTGGTATGCGTTGATACCCGCTCTGGGGTCCATTTTATGCGCGCCCTTCTACATCGCGGCTTTCCGCTCCAGCACGGTAGACATGGCGACGGCGTTTCTTGCTGTCAGCGCGTTGTGTCAGTACGCCTACATTCCCGCGGTCGCCGCGATCGTACAAAACATGATGGAGCCGCGCATGCGCGCGTCTGCGGTAGCAGTGACCGGACTCATCTACACGCTGGTCGGGCAGGGGATGGGGCCGCTGCTGGTCGGCGCATTGAGCGATCACTTTACGCGCAGGGCATTTGCCGGCAACTTCGACTATGTCTGTAATGCTGATGCTGGCGTCGTCGCGGTAGCGTGCGGGCAAGCGAGTTCGACCGGCCTGCAGAACGCGCTGGTGTTGTGGGCGCTACTTTATTTGTGGTCTGGCGCTCATCTCGCGCTAGGTGCCCGCACGCTAGGCAGGGACCTCGCGCGATAACCGGCCGGCATTTCGCCAATCAACTTAGGCTACGGCAGTCCGAAAGCCAACAGGACATTTCCCTGTCGCCCCACGAGCCCGCCGGAACCCGAGCTCACATACAGCATCCCATCCACGACGATCGGCCCGGCGCTATCCATGCTGCCGCCGCGGGCTTTGACGCCATTGACTGTATCGAAATCGCGGTTGGTGTCGAAGGTCCACAGGATCGAGCCGTCTTTGCTCGAGTAGGCGCGCAACCCGCCGTCCATACCGCCATTCAACACCGCGCCGGGGATCGCCGTGAGCGGGCCACCCTGGCCGGCACTGCAGTCGCGACCGAATCCGCAGAGCTTCGCCAAGGGCGGTTTCTCCCAGAGAAGTTCGCCGGCGGAAAGTGAGAGCGCCCGCATGCCGCCGGGAGTCGGTGTCAGAAGATCGGCAACGCCAATATAGACGTGCTCGTTGTCGATCGCGACACCCCACTGCCCACCCAGGCCGCTGCCCTGACCGAAGCGATACTGCCAGACGGCGGCGCCCTCTTTTGCCGGGTCGAGCGCCCAGGCAATGCCTGACTTCTGCGGAAGTACCAACAGATCACGGTCACCGACGTGGACCAGTGCCGGGGGCGCCGACAAGTCGAAGTCCGGTCCCAGCGCGTTCGGACACGCGGAGTTCACACCGTTGTTCTGTTGACATCCCAATGACCAGTCGTCGTCGGATGTCAGCTGTCGCGACCATTTCAGGGCACCGGTGTTTATGTCCAGCGCTAGAACCGCGTCTGTAGTGGCCTGCGCCGGTTCCGCATAGCCGTTGCCGGTGGCAACGTAAACGAGCCGTCGCTTGCTGTCGATTGTTGGTACCGACCAGATACCGCCGCCGGCGGGTCCGTACGCGGGAGTGCCGTCCTGGCTCGCCGGGCGCGGCGAGCTCTCGCGCACGGTGTAGGTTTTCCAGATGAGATTGCCGGTGCTGGCGTCCAGCGCAGAGACACTGCCGCGGAATGTGCAGCAAGGGTAGCCGGCGAAGCCTCCCATGGCCTCTTCATTCAAGCCCTGCACGGGTACGAACACCCGGGTGCCATCGAAAGCCAGCGAACCGGTGATCGCAGCGGACGCGTGCGTGTCGACTTTGCGTACCCAGATCTCCCGGCCCGTCTGCGCATCCACGGCATACGCATTGGCCTTGCGATCGCCGAAATACAACGCCAGGCCGGGATTTCCGGATGCGTCACGGTAATGACCCACTACAACCGCAGTGGGAATGCCCGCCTGTGCCTTGTAGGTCCAGTAGCGACAACCTGTGCGCGGATTCAGAGCGTAGACGTGCCCGTTTTCGCTCGGCGCGAACAGTCTTCCACCCACGACCGTGGGCTGCGGTCGGGCGTTCATGGCGTTCGAGAAGCCAAACGCCCATTTCAACTGTAGTCGAGGCAGGTCCGCGACTGTCAGCTTTCCCTGTGCCTTGGGTTGGAAGCGTGTGTTGGCGGGTCCGTTGCCCCAGCCATTCCAGCTCGGGCTGGCCTGCGGCTCGCCCATGACCAACTGCTCGGTACATAGATTGGTCTCGATGTCCTCCGCGGCGGCGACGGCGGGCGCGAAATCGCGGCCGCTTGCGTAGACAGCCACTGCGCGCCGCTCTGCCGGACTCAGCGAAGCGGCCTGCGCTTGCATCTTGCCGTTCGTGAGTGTGTTGAGAACTGCTTCGGGTGAGAACTGCAACAAGAGCTCACGGGGAAGGGCGCGGATACCCGGTACGGCGCCGTCCCTGTCGGCGGACTTCAAGCTCAGATGACAGGCCGCACAGATCCGCTGAAACACGGCCTCACCGCTGGCTGCCTGCTGCGGCACCGGCACGGCGGCCCGCGACAGGGGTGGAAGACAGATCGAGCCCAAGAAGGCCAGAACAATGACAGACGCACTTCCGAATCGATTCACTAGCTCATTTCCTCGACCACGACGCTCATTCCTCGACAACGCCCATTCTGGCGAAAGCACAGATGCTCGGGCTCGACAACATCTCTTCAGACCGGGTAGCGGACAGCGGCCACGGGGCGTCACAATAGCCGTCTCAAGCTTTCGCACGGGAGAGGCTATTGGAGCCGATCATTTCGGTCTCGCAACTCACGAAGACCTATAAATCCGGGTTCCAGGCGCTCAAGACCGTGGACCTCGAGATCCGGCGCGGCGAGATCTTCGCTCTGCTCGGACCGAACGGCGCCGGCAAGACCACCCTGATCAGCATCATCTGCGGCCTCGTCAACCCGAGCAGCGGTGTCGTCAAGGCCGACGGGCACGACATCATCCGCGACTTCCGCGCGGCCCGCGCGAAGATAGGTCTCGTGCCGCAAGAACTCTCTACAGACATGTTCGAGACGGTTTGGGACACGGTGAGCTTTAGCCGCGGGTTGTTCGGTAAAGCGCCCAACCCTTCTTATGTCGAGAAGGTGTTGCGCGACCTGTCGCTGTGGGACAAGAGGGACACCAAGATCAGGGCGCTCTCCGGCGGTATGAAGCGCCGTGTGATGATCGCGAAGGCGCTGTCGCACGAGCCGCAGATCCTGTTCCTCGATGAGCCCACTGCGGGGGTCGACGTCGAACTGCGCAGAGCCATGTGGGAGATGGTCCGCTCCCTGCGCGCGAATGGCGTCACCATCATTCTCACCACTCACTACATCGAGGAGGCCGAGGAGATGGCGGACCGGATCGGTGTCATCAACAAGGGCGAGCTCATTCTCGTCGAGAACAAGGCCGCATTGATGGCGAAGCTCGGTGAGAAGAAGCTCACACTTCATCTGAAGCGGCCGCTCACGGCGCTGCCGTCCCAGCTCGCCGATCCGCAGCTGACACTCTCGCCCGAGGGCAACGAGCTCGTCTACACCTTCGACGCCCAGAGCGACCGCACCGGTATCGATGTGCTTTTGCGGCGCCTCGCCGAGCACAACATCGACTTCAAGGACCTGCAGACGAGCGAGAGCTCCCTGGAGGAGATCTTCGTGAATCTCGTGAGGTCGAGCTCTTGAACGTCCACGCCATTCGCGCGATCTACGGGTTCGAGCTGGCACGCACCTGGCGCACGCTCATGCAGAGCATCGCGGCCCCGGTAATCTCGACTTCTCTTTATTTCATCGTCTTCGGCGGAGCCATCGGCTCGCGCATGGTCGCGATAGATGGGGTGAGCTACGGTGCCTTCATCGTACCGGGGCTCATCATGCTGTCCGTTCTCACGGAGAGCGTTGCCAACGGCGCCTTCGGCATCTATATGCCGAGATTCTCCGGAACCATCTACGAGCCCCTCTCGGCGCCCATCGCCGTGCCCGAGATCGTCATCGGTTATGTCGGGGCCGCGGCGACGAAGTCCGTCATTCTCGGCACCATCATTCTGTGCACGGCGCGGCTGTTTGTCTCATTCTCCGTGGCTCACCCGCTGTGGATGATGGTCTTCCTGGTACTGACATCCGTCACTTTCAGCTTCTTCGGGTTCCTCATCGGCCTGTGGGCCGACGGATGGGAGAAACTGCAGATCGCACCGATGTTGATCGTGACGCCGTTGACCTTCCTGGGGGGCAGCTTTTATTCGATCAGCATGTTGCCGCCGGTGTGGCAGAAGGTTGCCTTGTTCAACCCGGTGGTCTACCTGGTGAGCGCCTTTCGCTGGAGCTTCTACAGCGTCTCCGATGTGAACGTCGCGGTTAGCTTTGGGATGACGGTCGTGTTCCTGGTGTTGTGCGTGCTCGTCGTGCGGTGGATCTTCCGCACGGGATACAACATCAAGCCCTGAGGGCGGCGTCGGCCGTTTCGGGTGGCGTCGGCCCGTTGGGCGACATCAGCCCCGTTGGGCAAAGAAGGCAGCTAGAGTCGCCGCCGCAGTCGTCAAATGCCCGCGCAAGATCTCCACCGCTCGCGGGCAATCGCGCGCCCTGGCTGCCGCCAACATGCCCCGGTGATCCTCCTGGGACAGGTGCTCGCGCCCCTTGGCCGCGAGGTGAAAGCGCAGATACCGGTCGAAGGAAGACAACTGACTCTCTGTCAGGGCGAGCAGCTTCGGATGAGGCGCCGCTTCGTACAGGGTCATGTGAAAGCGGCGATTCAACTCGCCCATGCGGCCGGGATCCTCCTCCACATCCATGTCGTGAAGCAGATCGGTGGCCCGTCCGAATTCGAACTCCGTAAGGTGAGGGATCGACAGAGTGAGCGCGGCCGGCTCCAGCGCCATCCGGATCGCGTAGGTGTCGGCCGCATCAGCCGCGGAGATCTCGGTAACGACGGCGCCCTTGTGAGGCACGAAATCCAACAAGGCCTGCGCTTCCAACTGCCTGAGCGCTTCGCGGACTGGCATCCGGCTCACTCCGAAGGCGGTAGCGAGGTCTTCCTGTCGTAATGGCGTACCGCCGGCGAGACGGCCGGACAGGATCGCCGCACGCAAGGTGGCCTCCACGAACGCAGTGGCCGTGCGGTGCCGACCGCCCGCCTCCGCGATCACCGCGGCAAGCTCAGTCAGTGCGGTCATCCAATATCCAATTGAACATTGGATCCAATCCTGCCAGGATCGGAGGGATCTGTCACTCCCAAGGGCCTCGATCCCGCGTGTTGCCATGACCGATCGGCCTTCTCTCCTGCAGCCCGTTACGGCAGGGCTATTGGCGGCGGTAGTAGGCTTCGCCAGCGCCTTTGCCGTGGTTCTGACGGGCTTGGCAGGCGCCGGCGCCACCCCGGCGCAGGCGGCTTCGGGACTCCTGGCTCTGTGCGTTGGCCAAGGATTGCTGACCATCGTCCTCAGCCTCCGCTGGCGCCAGCCGATTAACATAGTCTGGTCCACACCGGGGGCCGCCCTACTGGTGGGAGCCGGTTTGCCTCATGGCGGCTTTGGTGTCGCGGTAACCGCATTTCTGTTCACGGGGGTGCTCATTCTGACCGCGGGTCTGTGCCGGCCGCTGGCGCGGGCGGTCGCCGCCATCCCATTGTCCCTGGCCAGCGCGATGTTGGCCGGCGTGCTGATGGAGCTATGTCTCGCACCGGTCCAGGCGGTGGCGCAGCTACCGGCGTTGACGCTACCGATCGTGATCGCGTGGGCGTTGGGTTGGAGTTTCGCAAGACGCTACGCCGTGCCTATCGCGGTCCTCGTTGCGACCGTTATTGTGGTGTCGACAACGCGGATCCCCGCAAGCGCGATGTCCCTCGCGTGGCCGCGCCCGCAGTTCGTTACCCCCACGCTCGACCTGCTGCGAGCGGCCGGCATCGCCATCCCAATGTTCATTGTCACCATGGCCTCGCAGAACGTTCCCGGCCTGGCCGTGTTGCGCGGTAACGGTTACGACGTCCGTGTCGGAAAGGTATTCGTCACGACGGGGTTGGGAACGCTTGTTGTCGCACTCTTCGGCGGTCATGCCGTCAACCTTTCGGCGATTACGGCGGCGTTGTGTGCGGGACCTGAGGCAGACGCCGATCCGGCGCGACGTTACATCGCCGCCGTGGCGGCCGGCGTGTGTTATATCGCGCTAGGTCTGTGCGCGGGTTTCGCTGCCGTGCTCATTGCCGCCTCACCCCCGCTTCTCATCCAGGCGGTGGCTGGACTCGCTCTGCTAGGAAGCCTCGCTGCGGCGTTGGGCAGCGCCCTCGCCGACGAGAGTTATCGGCTCGCCGCAATCACGACTTTCGTAACGACCGCGTCCGGTATCAGTATCGGCGGTATCGCCGGCGCGTTTTGGGGGCTCATCGCGGGCGGCCTCATGTTGCTTTTGGACCCGGCGCACCGAAGGCGGCGAGCGGTACCGGACGCACAGAGGGCGACGCCGGGATAGCGCGGCAGCGCGTTTGCCGACATGTACGACGGGGCCGAAGGCGCCGGCACTCGACGCAAGCCTGCGGCTATTCCTGCTGTCGGGGGTGTATCATTGCCGGGGTGGACCGGGAGCGGATGGTTTCGACTCGCTCGCCGCCGAAGGATCGTTGGGTGGAGTCGGGTCGCGCGCCTGACGACAGGATTGCGACACGAGAGGATGGGAAACTGTCGCGACCGCTATGCCAGTACCCAACACTGGCCCGCTACAAGGGCAGTGGCGACCCGGCGGCCGCGAGCAGCTTTGAATGCAGGTAAGCAATGCTTGAGCTCGTCATCGATCAGCGCCGCCGCGACCTGGGCGGCTTCGAGGTTGGCCGGGTGCTGCCCTTCCCGCGGCGGCGGATGGTCGGTCCGTTTATTTTCTTCGATCACCTCGGACCTGAGACCCTGCAAAGCGGGATCCCGAGGAGCGTCGATGTGCGACCGCACCCGCACATCGGACTCTCGACGGTCACATACCTGTTCGATGGCGAGATCATGCATCGTGACAGTGTCGGCTCCGAGACCGCGATCCAGCCGGGGGAAGTCAACTGGATGGTAGCCGGCCGCGGCATCACCCATTCGGAACGATTCGAGAAAGCGCGCGCCCAGGGCGATAACTTGCACGGCATCCAATCGTGGGTCGCTCTCCCGACGCAGGACGAGGAAACGACACCGGAATTCGCCCACTACGGGCGCGACGAGCTGCCAACGTTCGAGTCCGGCGGCCTATCGATGCGACTCATCGCCGGCGCGGCTTTCGGCGTCAAGTCTCCCGTCAAGACCCACTCGCCGATGTTTTATCTGCACTGGACGTTGGCACCCGGAACGACAGCACAACTGCCACGCGAGTACTCCGAGCGCGCCGCGTATGTCGTCTCGGGTCGGATCGAGGCCGCGGGCCAGACTTTCGAGTCGGGGCGTATGCTGGTGTTCGCCAAGGGCGCGGATGTCGTTCTGAAGGCCAGCGCACCAACAGTAGTCATGGCGCTGGGCGGCGAATCCGTGGGCGAGCGTCACATCGAGTGGAACTTCGTCTCCTCCTCGCAGGAGCGCATCGAGCAGGCGAAGGCGGACTGGCGCGCCGGCCGGATGAAACTACCGGATTTAGACCACGCTGAATTCATTCCGCTGCCTGGCGTCCCTCCGGCGCCGCCTTCTTCGCCCTTGTAAACTCAGCTGCCGACACCATGCACACCCCGGCGTGCAAGGTCGGCGAGAAATGCATCCTTCTCACGCGGCGAGACCATCAGCACCCGGCCCGCGCCGTATTCGATACGCAGCCGGTCGAAAGACAGGGCGGGACCGGAGCGGATGTCCCGCGTAGGCTGAACCGAGCGGATTTCACGCAGAGGAACCGACCAGTGAAACGGGCCACTTCGGACCACCAGGGTGGTGGCATCGATCACATAGTAGGTCCCAAGCAACGTCCATACGACAAGTGCGAGGCAAAACAAGGACACCACGTGCAGAGCCACGGCGGTGCCATGATTGCGATCGGGAAGTGTGGTGCCGGCCACCACCAGCACGACGACCGCCAACCCCGTCACCAACCCGATCTTGCCATCGACTTTCGACCGGTAGGTTCGCTGCATCGACATAGGGAACTCCACGTGGCCCAGCAAGTTATGTATCCCCCATGACCGTTCTCCACGTCAACCACAAGACCACCTACGTCTACAAAAAGCCGGTGGAGTTCGGTGAGCATCGCCTGATGTCCCGTCCGCGGGACAGTCACGACCTGCGGCTCCTCGACACGACCCTGGTGATCGATCCGCCCGCCAGCGCGATCCGGTGGATTCACGATGTCTTTGGCAACTCCATCGCCATCGCAACCTTCAGTCAGCCGGGGGAGCGGCTGGTGTTCGAATCAGGATTTCGCGCGGAGCACTTCCCGACCGAGGCGCGCGCCGTCGAGATCGAGAGCTACGCCCAGAAGTTTCCCTTCAACTATTCGGCGGACGACGCGAAAGATCTGGCGCACACCCGCGACCGGCACTACCCCGACCCGGAGCACCGGATCGACACCTGGGCGAAAGACATCCTCGAGGAAACCGAAGGCGGCCTGACGCTCGCGGTGCTGTCGGCGATGACCAGAGCGATCAAACAGCAGTTCGAATACGCGGAGCGCGAAGCGGTAGGGGTACAAACGCCCCTCGAGACGCTCGAGTTGGGGAGCGGTAGCTGTAGGGATTTTGCCGTATTCATGATGGAAGCGGCCCGCAGCCTGGGGCTGGCGGCGCGCTTCGTGTCGGGTTATCTCTACGACGAAGCACTCGTCGGCGCCCCGAGCGGCCTCGTTGGCGGCGGCTCAACGCACGCCTGGACGCAGGTCTTTCTCCCGGGGGCAGGGTGGGTCGAATTCGACCCCACCAATGCACTCATCGGCGGTCGTAATCTCATCCGAGTTGCCGTGGCCCGCGACGCATCGCAGGCGGCGCCGCTCATCGGAAGTTACGGCGGCGCCCCGGAGGACTTCGTCTCTCTGACAGTCGAAGTGCGGGTCGCCGCCGAATAATCTCAGGGGTTGAATTCCAGCGCCTTGCCGTCGCGCTTGTAGACGACGCCCTCCTTCATGACGAAGTTCATCTGCTTCAACAGGGCGATGTTTTCGAGCGGATTCCCCGTGACCGCGACGACGTCGGCGAACTTCCCGGCAGTGACGCTACCCAGGTCTTTCTCGTGTTTGAGCAGTTGGGAGGCATGGACCGTCGCGGCCTGTATGGCGTAGAGCGGTGGCATGCCCGCCTGGACCATCAGCTCGAACTCATGCGCGTTCTCGCCATGGGGATACACACCCGCGTCGGTTCCGAACGCGATCTTCACTCCGGCTTTGTAAGCGCGGCCCGCGGTACCGAGAATCAACGGTCCGATGGCCGCCGCTTTCGCCGCGACCTGTGGCGGGAAGTAACCCGGAATGGCCGCCTTGTGCGCCACAAAGTCGCCCGCGATGATGGTCGGCACGTACCAGGTGCCGTGCTCCTTCATGAGCTTCATGTCCTGGTCGTCCATGTAGGTGCCGTGCTCGATGGAGTCGACGCCACCGACGACGGCTCGCCGAATCGACTCCGCACCGTGTGCGTGGGCCGCGACTGTGAAGCCGTAGTCGTGCGCAGTCGCCACGACGGCCTTGATCTCCTCCAGGGTCAGCTGTGAGTTGTCACCGCTGGCGCTCTGATCCAGCACGCCGCCGGAAGGCATGATCTTGATGACGTCGTCGCCGCGCTTGTAGTGGAGCCGTACGGCCTTGGCAGCGTCCTCGACACTGTTGATGATGCCCTCTTCCGGGCCGGGGTCGCCCGCGAGGTCATAGCGGTAGCCGTCGGTTGGGTCGGCATGGCCGCCGGTGGAACCGATAGCAACGCCCGCCGTGTAGATTCGCGGTCCCGCGATCTGGCCTGCATTGATCGCGTTGCGCAGCGCTACCGTCTCATTCTGCCGGTCACCCAAATTTCGAACCGTCGTGAAGCCGGCCAACAATGTGCGCCGCGCAAAGATGGTCGAGCGCACGACGTAGTCCGCGAGGTTCCAATGAAATTCGTCGACGTATTGTGTCGGGCTACCTTCGCTGCTCAGGTGCGTGTGGCTGTCGATGAGTCCTGGCAGACACGTCTGGGTGGACAGGTCGATTTCAGTGGCTCCCTCAGGCGTCTTCGAGCCAGCGGCCACCTCGCGTACGCGCTTGCCTTCCACAATGACCGTGGTTGGCCCGAGCATCTGCCCAGCCAACACGTCCAGAAGATGGCCGCAATGAATCGCGGTGAGCGGCGCGGAGGGAGCGGCTGCGGGTGCATCGGCTGCCGATGCGATGCCCGCGCTCGAGCCGGCCAACGCAGTGGTGAGTGTAAGAATCGCGGTGCGGGTTCCGACTGATATCCGGGTCAAGTGTGTGCTCCCTCGTGAGGGAGCCCGCAGGGTCAGGCTCCCGAGGCGGCACACACTAGCCGCGCGGGGGCTTCCAGGCAATCGGGCCGCCGCAAGAGCGCCGCGAATGCGCGAGAGGGCACTGCGGGGCTCATCAGAAAACCCTGCACGGTGTCACAACCTTCCGCCCGCAGGAATCGCAACTGTTCGAGGGTCGCCACGCCTTCCGCGACGATCTTGAGATTCAGATCGTGCCCGAGAGCGATGATGGCGCGGACAATCGCCGCGTCACCCGAATCGGTGCCGAGGTCGTCGACGAAGGAGCGGTCGATCTTCAGCGTATCCAGTGGAAAGCGCTTCAGATAATTCAGCGAGCAGTAGCCCGTTCCGAAATCATCCATGGCGAGCGAGAACCCGAACTCCTTCAGAGATAGCAACGAGCGCCGCCCGGCCTCCGCGTCACGCATCAACACGCCCTCGGTGAGCTCGAGCTCGAAGAGCGCTGCGGGCAGGCGCGCCTGCTCCACGGTCTCGCTGATCCGGTACAGGATGTCGGGTCGCATGAATTCGCGGCCGGAGACATTCACCGCGATCGACGGGACCGCCAGCCCCTGGGCGCGCCACGAGCCCAGGTCGCGACAGACCTGTTGCAGGGTCCACCGTCCCAGGTCGGCGATGAGACCGGTCTCCTCGGCCACCGCCACGAATTCCGCGGGCGGGATCTGGCCGCGTTCCGGGTGAAACCAACGCAACAGCGCCTCGCCGCCGCTCACTTGCAGGCCGCCCGTGCCGTACTTCGGCTGGTAGTAGACCTCCAGGAGCTCATCCTCCATCGCCCGACGCAACTCCATCTCGAGCGACAGCCGCTTCAACGCCCTGACATTCAGCGTGTCGTTGTAGAAGCGGAATTGATTGCGGCCGCTCGACTTCGCCTCGTACATGGCGCCGTCGGCATTCTTCAGTAAGTTCTGCGCGTCGGCACCATGCTCCGGGAACAGAGCGATGCCGATGCTCGGTGTCACCACGAGCTCATAGTTTCCCTGCCGGAACGGCGTGGCGAGTGCGCTGAGAATACGCTCCGCCGCCTCTTCGGCCCGTGGAGTTCCGGGCTCGCCCGAGAGCACCACAATGAATTCATCGCCGCCCACCCGGGCCAGTTGCCCGCGGATGGACCGGGACGAGCCGTCGTCCCGCAGAGGCGCGGCAGGGTCTTCGCCACCCAGGTGAGCCAGCGCGCCACGCAATCGCTCCGCAACTTGCCGTAACAAGGCATCGCCGGTGTCGTGTCCGAGCGTGTCGTTGATGCGCTTGAACTGATCGAGGTCGACGTAAAGGAGCGCCACGCTGCCGTTTCGAGTTCGTGCATCGGCCAGCGATCGGGACAGATAGTCTCCGATCCACTCGCGGTTGGGCAGGCCGGTGAGCGCATCGTAGTACGCCAGCCGCTGGATATGCGCCTGCGTCTCCTTACGCTCAGTGATGTCGCGAACGATCGCGAGCACCTGGCCGCTGGCGTTGGGTAGGTAGCGGCACTCCAGGTGCCGGGTAGCCCTACCCTCATAGTCCAGCGAGAATTCAAACTCGGCCGGCTCGCCCCGCAAGGTCGCCGCCAGGCACGCCATGGCGCGGCCTTGCGCCGCCTTCGGAATCATGTCGAGGATGTGTCGTACCTCGCAGCCTGCGGGCAATCCAGCAACCGGATTGAAGCAGCGATCGATCACCCCATTGCCGTTCACGAGCAACAGGCCGTCGGGGATGGCTTTCAACAGCGCCGCGTTCTTCTGCTCGCTGACTCTCAAGGCCTCGATCGTGCGCGCACCGCGCAGCACATAACGGATCCGATGCGCGAGTAACGGCCAGTTGAGCGGCTTGACGACGAAGTCCGTGGCACCGGCCTCGTAGGCGAGTTCGATGGAGGCGGGATCGTCGAGTCCCGTCACCATGACAATGGGCAGGTTAGCCCCACCCGGCAACATGCGGATGTTGGCGCAGGCCTGGTAACCGTTGCCCTCCGACATCTCAACATCCAGAAGCGCGACGTGCGGCAAACTCAGTGCACAGGCCGCGACGGCCGCGTCGCCACTCGGAACAGCCTGTACGGAGAAACCGCAAGCTTCCAGCATCGCCCGCGCGATCTCCCTTAGGGTCGCGTCGTCGTCGGCTACGAGGATCCGCACAGGGGAATCGCCGGCGCTCACGCGGACCTCCGCATCTCACACTGCAACTCGTCGCGGACGCGACCGTGCAGAACCTGAAGTTGCGCGAATGTGCCGGCGGCAGCAGCGAGATTACCGCCGCGGGCATGAGTCTCCAACTCGCGGCAAAGGTGGGCCAAAGCATGCGCCCCTACATTCCCGTTGTAGGAGCGCCACGCATGGGCGGCTCGCGCCAGGCTAATGGCTTCACCGGCGCGCAGTGCCTGCTCGATGGCTTCCACCAGCCGGCCCGAGTCAGACAGATAAATCTCCCCAATGTGGCTCAACATGTCCTTCGGTCCGCTACGAGGCAACGCACGCAATGCGTCCAAGGTGGCGCGATCGAGCAGTAACTCCTCGCCTCCCGGCGCATCGGCCGTCAACGCTCCTTCTACCAGCCATTTGGCCAGCGTGTTGTGCAGTGCATCTCGGCTGAAAGGCTTGGTCAGGTAGTCATCCATGCCCGCCGCCAGGCACGCCGCACGACCGGTCTCGGTGGCGTCGGCAGTCAGTGCAACTATGGGGGTTCTCGGGCCGCTACCCTCGCGCTGGCGCAGGGCGACGGCCGCCGAGAGGCCATCCATCACGGGCATCTCACAATCCATCAGGACGAGATCGAATCGCTCCCGCTCGAGCCTGGCGAGCGCTTCCTGGCCGTCGTTCGCGGTCTCAACCCGGAGGCCCAGAGAGGTGAGCATACCGTGCGCGACTTCACGGTTGAGCGGCTGGTCCTCAACCACCAGCACGCGGCCGGCCAGGCGCGGCCGAGACTTGCCGGCGTTTCCTCCGGAAGTGTCCACGGCGCGCAAGGCCTGTCGACCGGGAGCGGGCGCCCGCTTCCCGAGCAGCGCCTGATGCAACTTGAGCAGGTGCAGCGGTTTAGTGAGCTCCGCGTCGCAGGCCTGACCCGTGGCGGCTGTCGAGACATCCACAAAGCTGACGAGGCGGATGAATCGCAAGCGGCTGGCCCGCTCCGCGGGCAACTGACTCAACAGCCCGGCCGCACTGCCATCGGGCATGGGATCGTCGATAATCACGAAGTCGTACGGGGCCGCGCGCAACTCCGCCAGAGCCCCGGCCAGTGTTGCCACGCCCGCAGGATCGGCGCCCCACTCTCGCAAAGCTCTTACAGTTATACCGCGCGCCGCCGTGTTGTCATCCACTACGAGGGTGCGCAGACCTTTCAGGCTCTCCGACGGCGCGGTCACCGGCGCGGCGGGATCACACAGAGGCGCAATCAACTCGAACGAGAACGTCGAGCCCATCCCGGTGGCGCTGGCGAGCGTCAGCTGGCCGCCCATCAGCTCGACGATCTGCCGTGCGATGGACAGGCCCAAACCGGTACCGCCGAAGCGGCGCGTGGTCGAGGCGTCCTCCTGGGTAAATTCCTCGAAGATACGCGCCTGGTTCTCCGGTGCGATACCAACACCCGTATCCGACACCTCCAGGCGGAATTTCAACGAGCCGCGCTCGCCGGCCAGCGGCACGACCCGCAACGTTACCTCGCCGCGCTCGGTGAATTTCACCGCGTTGCCGCCC
>DATBCZ010000227.1:0-22087 GCA_036270175.1 Steroidobacteraceae bacterium
GGTCCCGAAGATGTAAAACAGAATCTCAACTAGCACCAGTATCCCCTTCGCGCTGGCTTGTTCTTACCGGTATGGCGCGTCGGCGGCTTTGTCGGCCGCGATCATTGCTTCGTAACGCTCGCCCACCGCGAGCAGTTTGTCCTTGCTCATGATGTTCTCGCCCCGATGCTCCATGTGGTACTCGTGGATGCGGGTGAGAACGATCGCGTCCACCGTGCAGGCTTCCTCACAGAAACCGCAGTAGATGCACTTGAACAGGTCGATGTCGTAACGCGTCGTCCGGCGCGTGCCATCCGGCGCCACGTCGGAATCAATCGTGATGCACACAGCCGGGCACACTGCCTCGCAAAGCTTACAGGCGATGCAACGCTCTTCCCCATTCGCATAGCGGCGCTGGGCGTGCAAGCCACGGAAGCGCGGCGACTGCGGGGTCTTTTCTTCGGGATAGTTGAGCGTGTACTTCTTTTGAAAGAAGGTCCGGGCCGTCACGGTCATGCCCTTGAGCAACTCGGGCAGCAGGAATGTCTTTAACGGGTTGATAGCCATTGTCTCGACTCCTCAGTGCGACCAGGGGCCGATTTTGAATGCCGCCAGCACCATCTCGACGGCGATCCATACGATGGTCACCGGAATGAGCGCCTTCCAACCCAAGCGCATGATCTGGTCGTAGCGGTAGCGCGGGAACGTAGCCCGGAACCAGAGGAACAGGAACAGGAAGGCGCTGATCTTGATGCCCAGCCACAGGAAGCTCGGCGCGCCCAGGAAGGTCGCACCGATGCCCGGATATCCCTGGAACGGCGACAGCCAGCCGCCAAAGAAGAACACCGCGGTCAACGCCGAGATGAGAATCATGTTGGCGTATTCGGCGAGGAAGAACAGCGCGAACGCCATCCCGGAATACTCGACGTGGAAACCCGCGACGATCTCCGACTCGCCTTCCGCCACGTCGAACGGCGCGCGGTTGGTCTCCGCCACACCGGAAATGAAATACACCACGAACAGGGGGAACAACCAGAACCAGTTCCACGAAAGGAAGCCGCCCACCTGGGTGTCGATGATGGTGCCGAGGTTCATGCTACGCGTCGCCATGAGAACGCCCACGAGCGCGAAACCCATCGCGATCTCGTACGCGACCATCTGCGCGGCGGAGCGCATAGCGCCGAGGAAGGCGTACTTCGAGTTCGTCGCCCAGCCAGCGATGATGACGCCGTAGACACCCATAGAGCTGAGCGACAGCAGGTACAACAGCCCCGCGTTGGCCTTCGAGACTACGACCTCCGGAGATAACGGGATCACCGCCCAGGCCGCAAACGCCGGGATCAGCGTGATCATGGGCGCGAGATGGAACAGGAACTTGTTCGCCCGGGCCGGAATAACGACTTCTTTCAACAGCAGCTTGAACACATCCGCGAACGGCTGCGCCAGTCCCGGGAAGAGCCCGAAGAAGGCCACGCGATTCGGTCCGCGACGCAACTGCATCCAGCCGATGACCTTACGCTCGATGAGCGTGAGGAACGCTACCGAGAGAATTAGCACCACCGTGATCACGAGGGTCCAGACGGTGGACCGGCCGTAGTCAGGCAGCGAGTACCATAGGTCTGAAAGAGTTTGAAACACTCGATCTCGTCCTTCTCGTCAGTACGTTGCCGCGGGCGTACGGCCTTCGCGGGTCTTCTGCAGTGAGGGGGCGCGGCGGACCAGCGCATCGATCTGGTACATCGGCAGGTCGAGCAGTGCGCCCGGCCCCGCAGCATCGTTCGCACCGCGCGCGACCTGGTGACTACCCTTGTAAGGCGCCGCGGCCACAGGGATATCCGCTATCGGCGAAACGGCACTCCCGCTCACGGACGCGGACGCTCCACAAGCCTTGCGCAGCTCGTCACGCACATCCTCTGACGACTGGTATTCGAAGCCAGTGAGGTTCAAAAGGTTGCCGAGAACCCGCAACACCTTCCAACCCGGCCGCGACTCGCCGACCGGCAGCGCCGCACCAGCTTGGCTTTGCCACAGCCCTTCCATGTTGACGTACGTACCGGAAGTCTCCGCGAACGTGCCAATGGGCAGGATGATGTGCGCAACTTTGCGCAACGAGTCATTCACGAAGGGAGTCAGCGCCACGACAAACTCGGCCTTCGATAGAACACGGGTGCTTTCCGGGTCCAGCGTGTCAGCCCAGGGCTCGACGCCACCGACCAACATGTAGGCTTTCAACGGTTGCTGCAGCATTTCCGCAGCAGCGAGACCCGCTTTCTGGACCGGCTTGCCGCCCGCCTCCCGATGCGGAACCGCACCGGCGAGATAGGCGCCTGCCGCATTCCCACCCTCGGCGAGAACTCCGAACGAAGCGCCGGTGACTTCCGCCAGCGCGGCAGCCAACGCACGCAAATCCGCGAACGACGGATGACGAATGGCCAGTGCGCCCAGCCAGATGGCCCGCTGCTCGCCCGAAGCCAACGCAGCCGCTATCGCGCGATGGGAATCGTCGATCTGCGACTCGCGCACGAACGGCGCCACGTGCGCCGGCACAGCCTTGCCCGCGGACTCCGCGGCAACCGCTACGATGGCGGCAAGATCGGCGACCTGCTTGGACGGCGTCGACACGAGGTACGACGCAATCGGGAACTTATAGTCGAAGCGCCCCGGGTTCAGCATCGTGACCTTCATTCCCTTGCGTGCGGCCTTACGGACGCGATGGGCAAGAACGGGTACTTCACGACGCAGATGGGAGCCGATGATCAACAGTGAGCTCAGCGTGTCGATCGACGCGATGCTCATCCCGAGATTTGGGAATACGGGGTCGGCGGCCTGATCGCGCAGATCGCGCTGACGCAGGCGATGGTCGATGTTGCTCGAGCCCAGACCCCGCGCGACGCGACCGGCGAGATATAACTCCTCCACAGTGCTGGAAGCGCTCGCGAGCACACCAAGTCCGGCGGCACGCGACTTCAGGCCCTCGGCAGCCTTGCCGAGCGCGGTCTCCCAATCCGTCTCGACCCACTCCTCGCCCTTGCGGATCATGGGACGCTCGACGCGATCGTGGCTGTACACGCCTTCGTAGCTGAAGCGGTCGCGATCGGCGATCCAGATTTCGTTGATCGCCTCGTTCTCACGCGGCACAACGCGCATCAACTTCCCACGCAACACGTGGCCGAAGACGTTTGTCCCGACGCCGTCGTGCGGGGACACCAACGGATGCGAAATCATTTCCCAGGCGCGCGCACTGAAGCGGTACGGCTTCGACACGAGAGCACCGACCGGACAAAGGTCGATCACGTTGCCCGACATTTCGTGATGCACCGTGGTCTCGATGTAGGTGCGAACCTTCATGTTCTCGCCGCGGCCGATCATGCCGAGTTCCTGGACGCCGGCGATCTCTTCCGTGAAGCGGATGCAGCGAGTGCATTGAATGCAGCGGGTCATGTCGGTCGCGATGAGCGGCCCGAGATTCTCGTCGGGCACCACGCGCTTGCGCTCTTGGAAACGAGACACATCGCGCCCGAAGCCCATCGCAAGATCCTGCAACTCACACTCGCCGCCCTGATCGCAGATCGGGCAATCGAGCGGGTGATTGATGAGCAGGAATTCCATCACGGCGCGCTGCGCCCCGATGGCGCGCGGCGACTTCGTGAAGACCTTCATGCCCTCGGCGACCGGCGTCGCGCAGGCGGGCAGCGGCTTCGGCGCCTTCTCCACATCGACCAGGCACATGCGGCAATTGGCCGCAACCGACAGCTTTTCGTGGTAACAGAAGCGCGGCACGTAGGCACCGCTGCGATCGGTCGCACGGATGATCATCTCACCCTTGTGCGCCTTGACCGCTACACCATCGACCTCGATGTTGACGAATTCGTCCGTCATGCCGCCTTCGCTCCCAACTGGTCGGTCACGATGCTGCGGCCGCCATGATCGATCATGTATTCGAACTCATGCCTGTAGTGCTTCAGGAAGCTCTGCACCGGCCACGCCGCCGCATCGCCCAACGCACAGATCGTGTGGCCCTCGATACGGTTCGCGACGTCGAGCAGCAGACCGAGCTCATCCCGACGCGCTTCGCCCGCCAACATGCGCCTCAACAGCCGAGTCATCCAACCCGTTCCCTCGCGGCAGGGAGTGCACTGCCCGCAGGACTCCGACATATAGAAGCGTGAGATGCGCTCGAGCACCTTTACCATGCAGGTGGTCTCGTCCATCACGATGATCGCCGCGGAACCGATGGACGAGCCGGCTGCTTTCAGCGAGTCGTAATCCATGTTGAGCTTCATCATGACGTCGCCGGGCACCACGGGGACCGACGAGCCACCGGGGATCACGGCCTTGATCTTGCGGCCGCCTTTCATCCCGCCGGCATACGCGAGCAGCTCTGCGAACGGGACACCCATCGGCAACTCGAAGTTACCGCCCCTCTCGACGTGCCCGGAGATCGAGAAGATCACCGTGCCGCCGGAGTTCGCGGGGCCGAGCGAGGCGAACCAGGCCGGACCCTTCCGCAGGATCGTCGGGACCGAAGCGAAGCTCTGAGTGTTGTTGATCGTGGTGGGCGCGCCATAGAGGCCGAAGTTCGCCGGAAATGGCGGCTTGAAGCGCGGCTTGCCGGGCTTGCCCTCCAGCGAGTCGAGCATCGCCGTTTCCTCGCCGCAGATGTAGGCACCCGCGCCGTGGAACGTATGGATGTCGAAATCGACGCCGCTGCCGCGGATGTTCTTGCCGAGCAGGCCGGCGGCGTAAGCCTCCTCGAGCGCCGCCTCGAAACGCGGTATGGGCTCGCCGAGAAACTCGCCGCGCATATAGTTGTAGGCCACCGTCGAGTTGGTGGCATACCCACCGATGGCGAGTCCCTCGATCAGCGCATGCGGGTTGTAACGCAGAATGTCGCGATCGTGGCAGGTGCCGGGCTCACTCTCGTCGGAATTACAGACCAGGTATTTCTGGACCGGCGAGTTGCGCGGCATGAAGCTCCACTTCGTGCCGGTGGGAAACGCCGCGCCGCCGCGACCGCGCAGCCCCGAGGCCTTCACCGCGTCGATGATCGACTCGCGGGTCGGTTTCTCGCGCAGGTACTTTTCCCAGATGTCGTAACCGCCGATCTTGCGGTAGGTCTCCAGGGTCCAGGGCTTGTCGAGTTTCATCGACTCGAACAACACCAGGTTCAGCTTGTCGTCGTACGCGCCCATGGTTATTTCAAGTCGTCCAGAATCTTATCGAGCTTCTCGGGTGTGAGCCATTCGTGGAATACGTGATCCACCATGGCCATCGGCGCGCCCGTGCAGGCTGCGAGGCACTCCTCCTCCCGCTTGAGGAAAATGCGGCCATCCGGCGTGCTCTCGTTGAGCTTGATCCCGAGCTTCCGCTCGGCATGCGCAACCAACTCCTCACCCCCGTTCAACATGCACGAGACGTTGGTGCAGATGCTGACATGATGGCGGCCGCACGGATGCGTCTCGAACATCGAATAGAACGAGGCGACTTCGTACACCTGGATCGGCGGCAGCGACAGGTACTCCGCGACCGCATCCATCAGGTCGGCTGTCAGGTAGCCGTTGTTCTGATGTTGGGTGGCGCGCAGCGCGGCGATACAGGCGGAGCGTTGCCTACCCGGCGGGAACTTCGCGACCCAGTGGTCGATTTCGTGGCGGGTATGCTCGGACAGCAGTTTCAGCTTGCTGTTCTCGGTGCCGACCTTCGCGTCGGCGGATGAGTGTGTTTCTGTGCTCAACGGTCGATTTCCCCGAACACGATATCCTGCGTACCGATCACCGCGACGACGTCCGCCAACATATGGCCCGTGCTCATCTCCTCGAGCGCGGCCAAATGCGGGAACCCGGGAGCGCGGCACTTCAGACGGTAAGGTTTGTTGGCGCCGTCGGAGATGAGATAGATGCCGAACTCACCCTTGGGCGCCTCGACGGCGGCGTACGTCTCGCCCTCGGGCACTTCGTAACCCTCGGTGAAGAACTTGAAGTGGTGGATGAGGGATTCCATGTCCTCCTTCATCTGCTCGCGGCTCGGCGGACGCACCTTGCGGTCGTCGATCATCACCGGGCCTGGGTTCTTCGCGAGCCACTCAACACACTGCTGGATGATGCGGTTCGATTGGCGCATCTCCTCGACCCGCACCAGGTAGCGGTCGTAGCAGTCCCCGTTGCGGCCGACCGGGATGTCGAAATCCATCCGCTCGTAGACCTCGTACGGCTGCTTCTTGCGCAGGTCCCATTCGATTCCGGAGCCGCGCAGCATGGGTCCGGAGAAACCGAGCTGCATTGCGCGCTCCGGCGAGACCACACCGATATTGACCGTACGTTGCTTCCAGATCCGGTTGTCCGTCAGCAGCGTCTCGTAATCGTCGATCGCCGCCGGAAAACGATCGGTGAAGGCCTTGATGAAATCCAGCATCGAGCCCGAACGGGCCTCGTTTAGCCGCTCGACGTCTTTCTGCGAGCGCCATTTCGACACCTGGTATTTCGGCATGGTGTCGGGCAGATCACGGTAGACGCCGCCCGGACGGTAGTACGTCGCGTGCATGCGCGTGCCGGACACCGCCTCGTATAAATCCATCAACTCCTCGCGCTCCTTGAAGGCGAGGAGGAAGACCGTCATCGCGCCGATATCGAGAGCGTGCGCTCCGAGCCACATGAGGTGGTTCAGGACGCGTGTGACCTCATCAAACATCACCCGGATGTACTGCGCGCGCTCGGGCGGCTTGATACCGAGAAGTTGTTCGATCGCGAGCACGTACGCGTGCTCGTTACACATCATCGAGACGTAGTCGAGACGATCCATGTAGCCGATCGACTGGTTGAACGGCTTCGATTCGGCCAGTTTCTCGGTGCCGCGGTGGAGCAGACCGATATGCGGGTCCGCCTTCTGGATGACCTCGCCGTCCATCTCGAGCACGAGTCGCAACACGCCATGGGCCGCAGGATGCTGCGGGCCAAAGTTCATGGTGTAGTTACGGATCTCGGCCAGCCCCGGTCCGGTATTGTCTGAGTTCGTAGCCATCAGCGCGGTAACTGCTTTTCGTGAAGGGCGGGGTCGTAGCGGTGATCGTGACGGATCACTTTCGGCACGAGCACTCGCGGAATGATGCTGACGGGCTGGTAGACGACGCGCTTCTTCTCGGTGTCGTACTTCACTTCCACGTTGCCGCTGAGTGGGAAGTCCTTGCGGAACGGATGTCCGATGAAGCCGTAGTCCGTCAGGATGCGCCGCAGGTCAGGGTGACCGCGGAAGAGGATTCCGAACAGGTCGAAGGCTTCGCGCTCGAACCAGTTTGCGCTCGCCCACACGTCCACGACGGAGTCGACCACCGGCTCCTGCGTATCCGGACACTTCACTCGCAGCCGCAGGCGCTGGTTGTTGGCGATCGACAGCAGGTTGTAGGTGACACCGAAACGGCCGGCCATGTTGGGATCCGGCGTGTCGTTGCGCGCGACCCGGCCACGGCTGAAGCCGGAGCGGGTGGCGCTCTGGGTCTGCCATTCGTCGCGGCCATAGTGCAGGTAATCGACACCCGCCACGTCCATGAGCATTTCGAACTTCAACTCCGGCGCGTCCCGCAGGGTGCGGCAGACAGTGAGGAGGTTCGCGGCGTCGACTTCGTAAGCCACCTCGTCGCACGCCGAGGGCGCGCAAGGTACGCGACGAACGCTGTCTTTGAGCTGCGCCTCGACTTTGAGCGCCAGGGCGTCTACACGCTCTTTGAAGGTCACGGATCTACCTCGCAATCGTGCTGGTGCGCTCGATCTTCTTCTGCAGCTGAATGATGCCGTAGACGAGCGCTTCGGCCGTCGGCGGACAGCCAGGGACATAGACATCGACGGGCACGATGCGATCGCATCCGCGCACCACCGCGTAGGAGTAGTGATAGTAGCCGCCGCCGTTCGCGCACGAGCCCATCGAGATCACCCAGCGTGGTTCGGCCATCTGGTCGTAAACCTTACGCAGGGCCGGGGCCATTTTGTTCACCAGGGTGCCAGCGACGATCATGACATCCGACTGACGCGGGCTCGGACGAAACACGACACCGAATCGGTCGAGGTCATAGCGTGACGCGCCAGCGTGCATCATCTCTACCGCGCAGCACGCCAAGCCGAATGTCATCGGCCAGAGGGAGCCGGTACGCGCCCAGTTCATGAGCCCGTCGATCTGGGTCGTGACGAAGCCGCGTTGCGCGAAGGTGTCCGCAGCGTCCAAAGCCGACGTACTTTCAGCCGCCTTGGTCGGCGCGACTCCGCGCTCTTCTAATCCCACTCGAGAGCTCCTTTCTTCCACTCGTAGATAAAGCCTACGACGAGGATGCCGAGGAAAATGGCCATCGACCCGAGACCGAACAGGCCCAGCTTGCCGAGCGCCACTGCCCACGGAAACAAGAAGGCAATCTCGAGGTCGAACACAATGAAGAGGATGGCGACGAGGTAGTAACGCACGTCGAATTTCATGCGGCTGTCTTCGAAGGCTTCGAAGCCGCACTCATAAGGCGACAGTTTCGCGGGATCGTTCTTGCTCTTCACGGACAGACGTCCAAGCCCGCTGCCCAACACCAGCAACAGCACGGCCAGACCCGTGGCGATCACGAGAAAGATCAGAATCGGCAGGTAGTTCGACAACATCGGTTAGCGTTCCGCCCCTGACAGCACGCAAGTATCGCACGCAAGCAAAAGGGACAGGTCGATTTCACGACCTGCCCCCTTGTTCATTGGCTGAAAGTCGCCCGGAGGGCGCTTTCAGCGGACATTACTCCGATTGCCACTGGCAAAAGGCGTGGCTTTTGCCAGCTGCGCTTTCGCACCGAGGCGCCTGCGGCGCTTCAGCGGCGCTCGATTGCAACGGCGCGCATTGTAGCAGCGCGCGATGCTCATTTGTATTTGGTGCCGACGGCGAGATTCGAACTCGCACACCTTACGGCGCTAGCCCCTCAAGCTAGTGTGTCTACCAATTCCACCACGTCGGCAACAGTCAAAAAAAATCTTAATCTTCTCGACGCCGCTCGCTACTTCGGCGCAGCGCCGTTCTGCGGCGGTGTGCCCGTCGCCGGCTGCGCCGGTGCGGAAGCGGGCGCTGCCGCAGGCGCCGCTGCAGGAGCAGGCGTCGTCGTCGGCGCCGGCGTCGATGCAGTTGCATCGGTGCCAGCACCAGCGGGCGTTGACGTCGGGGCCGTCTCGCCGGCAGCCGGCGCATCAGGCGCAGGTATCGTCTGCGTTACGCCCGGCTTCGTTGCACTCGCCTTGTCGGCCTTCTCACCGATCGTGTCGAGAATCGTCTTCGGCGGCGCCGCGACAGCACGCGTGCCCACGTAGGTGAGCAGCAGGCTGTTGATCATGAAGATCGCGGCGAAAATCGCCGTGGCACGCGAGAGCGCCGTGCTGGCACCGCGCGCGCCGAAAACCGTGCCCGAAGCGCCCGCGCCAAAACCCGCTCCCGCCTCAGCACCCTTACCGCGCTGAAGAAGAACGAGCCCAATGATCGCGAGCGACGCGAACACCTGCACAATGGTCAATATCACACGCAGCATTATCCAAGCCTTCGGCTAACTTTCCTCGGGGTCGAAGCCACCCCGTACATTTAGCGGCGCTACGCGCCGATCAGAACGCGCCAAAAAATTGGCCTGCGTCACCCGGCCGCCGCCAGGATTGCCAGAAATTCATCCGCCTTGAGTGAGGCGCCACCGATAAGGCCGCCATCGACATCGGGCATCCCGAACAGCTCGGCCGCATTGCCGGCCTTCACACTACCGCCATACAGGATCCGGGCGCCGGCCGCGATTCTAGCATCCCGGCTCGCAATCCGGGCACGGATGAACGCGTGCACGTCCTGCGCCTGCTGTGGGGACGCAGTGCGCCCGGTTCCGATGGCCCAGACCGGCTCGTACGCCACCACGCCCTGCCCCAGTACTTCAGGACCGCAAAGCTCGAGCACCACGTCGAGCTGCCGACCGACCACCTCTTCGGTGCGACTCGCCTCACGATCCGACAACTGCTCGCCCACACACAGCACCGGTATCAGCGCTTTCGCATGGGCCGCCGCGAACTTCCGGGCCACGAGCTGATCGCTCTCGCGATAAATCAGCCGGCGTTCCGAGTGTCCGACGAGCACATACTTACAACCGACATCCTTCAGCATCCCCGCCGACACTTCGCCCGTGAACGCCCCGTGGGCATCCGCGCAGGTGTCCTGCGCTCCGAGCGCAATCGGCGAGTCCCGCAACATCCGCCCTACTTCCTGCAGGTACACGAACGGCGGACACACCACGCAATCGGCTCCGGCATTGGCCGGATATCCGCCGAGGATGTCCTCGATGAGCCGCGCGTTCTCGCCACGCGACCCGTGCATTTTCCAATTTCCCGCGACTATCGGACGGCGCATAGACCGACCTCTTCATGGGGTCCGGGCAACTGGCCCGGCTCAAGGGCGCGCGATGATAACGATGCGCCAACGCGGGTGCAATGAGCTAATTGCCCAACCTTAACCGGCGGCCGCGGCCTTCACGACCTCGGCAAGCTCGGTCGCGGCCGAGCGGGTCGTTTCCTCGTTCCGGCCCTCGACCATGACCCGTATCACGGGCTCAGTACCCGAGGCGCGCAATACCACCCGCCCATCCCCACCCATCCGTTTCTCGATGCCACGGACCGCGTCCTGTACGGCCGGCACGCCCGAGGGGTCGAACCGTTTCGCGACCTTCACGTTGAGCAGAACTTGAGGGAACTTCAACATTCCCGAAGCCAGCTCGGCGAGCGACAACCCAGTCCTTTTCATGACCGCGAGCACCTGCAGCGCGCTGACGAGTCCGTCGCCGGTCGTCGTCTTGTCGAGACAGAGAATGTGCCCCGACGTCTCACCGCCGAGAATGCCGCCGGTATCCCGGAGCATCCCCAGAACATAACGGTCACCCACGGCCGCCCGCTGAAACTCGATCTTACTTTCACGGAGCGCGACCTCGAGACCGAGGTTGCTCATCACCGTGCCGACCACCGGTCCGCGCAAGGTGCCCGCTTGTTTGTGGGCGCGCGCGATGATGTACAGCAGTTGATCGCCGTCGACGAGCCGGCCGAGATGGTCGACCATCACGAGACGATCGCCGTCTCCGTCCAAGGCCAGTCCGACGTTCGCGCGGACACCGGGAACGGTGAGCTGCAGCAGGTCGGGTGCCGTCGAGCCGCAGCCGTCATTAATGTTGCGGCCGTTCGGGGAACAACCGATCGGTACGATCTCGGCGCCCAGGTCGGCGAGCACGCGCGGCGCCACCTTGTAGGCCGCGCCGTTAGCGCAATCGACAACGATTTTCAGACCGGTGAGATCCGTGCCCGGGGGAATCGTGGAGGCGCAGAATTCCTGGTAGTGGGTACGGGACCTGTCGACGCGGGTCGCGCGACCCAGACTCCGCGAAGTTCGGGTCACCGGCGGCTGCGCGAGCTCCTGCTCGATACGTTCCTCGAGCTCGTCGGACAGCTTCGCGCCCGTGGCGTCGAAGAATTTGATGCCATTGTCGTCGTAGGGGTTATGCGAGGCGCTGATAACGACGCCGAAATCGCATTCGAATCGGCGGGTCATGTAGGCAATGCCCGGGGTAGGTAGCGGACCGATGAGCATCGCGTTGACGCCAGCGGCCACGAAGCCTGCCTCGAGAGCCGATTCGAACATGTAACCTGACACCCGGGTGTCCTTCCCGATCAGGACGGTGCCGCCCTCGGGAGTCAGCACGCGCGCGACGGCGCTCGCCAGGTTCAATGCGAAGTCGACCGTCATGGGCAGCTCGCCCACGCGGCCTCGAACCCCATCAGTACCGAAATACTTACGACCCATTCAAACTCCCTACGAGGACGCTCACGCGCCTGGATAAACAGCGGCAACAATCTTCAATGCGTCCACCGTCGCCGCGACATCGTGCGCTCTGACAATCCGCGCCCCATTTATCGAGGCGATAACGGCTAAAGCGACGCTCCCGTGAACACGCTCCCCGGCGCTACGGCCGGTAAGTGTGCCCACCATCGACTTGCGGGACAAACCCACCAACAACGGCCATTCGCCCTGGAGGTCGCGAAGCCGCCTGAGCAGCTCGAGATTGTGCTCCAGGTTCTTGCCGAACCCGAAGCCAGGATCGACCACGATACGGTCGGATGACACCCCCGCGGCGCGGCATCTTTGCACGTGCTCGTCGAGGAATGCCTTGACCTCTTTCACGACATCAACATAACTGGGCGCCCGCTGCATGGTGCGGGGATCGCCCTGCATGTGCATCACACAGATGGCGCTACCGCTCGCCGCAGCGGCCTCCAGCGCCCCAGGCTCGGTCAGCGCCCGCACGTCGTTGATGAGTCCGGCCCCGGCAGCGGCGGCCTCCCGAATGACCTCGGGCTTGCTGGTGTCGATTGAGATGACGGCCTGGGTCTCCTGGCGCAGTCGCTCCACGACGGGCAAAACACGTCGCAACTCCTCCTCGACCGAAACCGGAGTCGCTCCGGGTCGGGTCGACTCGCCGCCGATATCAATGATGGTTGCTCCCTCCTCCACCAGCCGCAGGCCGTGCGCCACCGCAGCCTCGACGGGAAGGAAGCGACCGCCGTCGGAGAAGGAATCCGGGGTGACATTGAGCACGCCCATGACAACGGGACGCGAGAGATCGAGCGTTTTGTCGCCGCAGCGTAACGTCGCTACCGGCATTCGGAACCCCCAAAAAGACAAAGGCGCAGACGGGTTGAGTGTCTGCGCCTTAGTCGATGCTTCCTACAAGACAGGCAATCGGCGAGTACGTCCCGGTCCGACTGCCCTACAGTCCCGCCCGATCAGTGTTGCCCAGCGGGCGAGCCGATCGGTCCACCGGTCGCGGGGCCTTCGGCAGGCGACTTCGGCGGCTTGTTAGACATCGTGTCATCCCAGCCCGCGGGCGGCTTGGGCGGCTTGCCCGCCATGATGTCTCGCAGCATCTCTTCGTCGATGGTCTCGTATTTCACGAGCGCCTCGGACATGAGGTGCAGCTTATCGAGCGAGCTGGTCAGAATCTGCCGCGCACGCTCGTAGTTGCTTTCGATGACCCGACGCACTTCCTCGTCGATGGCGTGTGCGGTGACGTCCGAGACCTGCTTGTGCTGCGTCACGCTACGGCCCAGGAACACCTCGCCGGAGTCCTCGGAGTACGTGAGCGGCCCGAGCTTGTCGGACAGACCCCACTTCGTAACCATGTTCCGCGCGAGATCCGTCGCTCGCTCGATGTCATTCGAAGCACCCGTCGTGACCGACTCGGGCCCGAAAATAAGCTCTTCCGCAATACGTCCGCCAAACAGCGTCGCGATCGCGCTTTCGAGACGGCGCTTCGAGTAGCTATAGCGATCCTGTTCCGGCAGAAACTGTGTAACGCCCAGGGCGCGGCCGCGCGGGATGATCGTCACCTTGTAAACCGGGTCGTGCTCGGGGACGGTCATGCCTACGATGGCGTGGCCGGCCTCGTGATAAGCGGTCATCTTCTTCTCGGACTCGCTCATCACCATCGAGCGCCGCTCGGCGCCCATCATGATCTTGTCTTTCGCGCGCTCGAACTCGTCCATGCCGACCATGCGCTTGTTGGCGCGAGCGGCGAACAGAGCGGCCTCATTCACGAGGTTTGCCAGGTCCGCGCCCGAGAATCCCGGCGTGCCGCGGGCGATATAGCCGGGCTTCACGTCGTCATTCAGGGGAACGCGCCGCATATGGACTCGCAGAATCTGCTCGCGGCCGCGTACATCGGGCAACGGCACCACGACCTGGCGGTCGAAGCGGCCCGGGCGCAGCAGCGCCGGATCGAGCACGTCCGGGCGGTTCGTGGCGGCGATGACAATGATGCCCTCGTTACCTTCGAAGCCGTCCATCTCAACCAGCAACTGGTTCAGGGTCTGCTCACGCTCATCGTGACCGCCGCCCAACCCGGCGCCACGATGGCGGCCGACGGCGTCGATTTCGTCGATGAAGATGATGCAGGGGGCGTGCTTCTTCGCCTGTTCGAACATGTCGCGCACGCGGGAAGCGCCGACACCGACGAACATTTCGACGAAGTCGGAGCCCGAAATCGTGAAGAAAGGCACCTTGGCCTCGCCCGCGATAGCGCGTGCGAGCAGCGTCTTACCTGTGCCGGGCGAGCCGACCATGAGGACGCCCTTGGGAATCTTGCCCCCGAGCTTCTGGAATTTGCCCGGGTCCTTGAGGAAGTCCACGATCTCCGAGACTTCCTGCTTCGCCTCGTCGACACCGGCCACGTCCGCGAACGTGACGTTTACCTGGTCCTCGCCCAGCAGCCGTGCCCGGCTCTTACCGAAGGACATGGCCCCCCGGCCGCCGGAGGCGCCCTGCATCTGCCGCAGCATGTAGACGAATACCAGGATCAGCAGAAGCGCCGGTGCCAGCTGCAGCAGAAGCTGCGCCAGGAAATTCGGCTGTTTCGGCGGACGGCCCTCGATGGCCACGTTCGCCTTCTCCAGGGTCCCGATCAGGGCCGTGTAATCCGTCTCCGGATTAAAGGTCTTGAACTGGGTTTTATCCTTGCGGGAGCCGTAAATCTGCTCTCCCTGCAACACCACGGAATCCACCCGGTTCGCCTTGACGTCGTCAAGGAAGGTGGAATACCGAACCTCCTCCGGCTGACCCACGGTCGGCATGTAGCGGCTGAAGACCGCCAGCAGCACGAGCACGATGACCACCCAGAGTAAGATGTTCTTTGTCAAATCGTTCAAAGCGTCAGACCTCTATAGAGGGACGGTATGGTGGATTGATCCAACCTACACCAGAAGAAAGTCCATAGCCAGCAAATACATCTCGGCACTTCGGGCACCTGAACGGGCCGCTCGACCCCCCGGAACATGGTCCCCTTGGCAGACTTTGATCAGGGCGTGGCCGGCGCCTTCAAGACCCGCGAGGCCCTATCGAGCGCCCATTTAGTGCGATAGACGGACTTGCCCTCCACATGGAGGCACGAACGGTCGCTTTCCGAACGCCGGGGCAGCTGCTTTGTTCCTGCTTACGCCCCGCAGAGCACCCGCGGCGCCCTATACAATCCCGACATGGACAAGAAAACCGCCAAACCGCCCCGTGCCGCCAACCCGGACACCCCCGCCCCGACGGCCGCCCCCGATCTCACGGAAAAGCAGCGCCGCTACCTCCGTGGACTGGCCCACCCGTTAAAGCCCGTAATCCTCCTCGGCAAAGAGGGTCTTACGGATTCCGTCGCGAAGGAGACCGCCCGCGCGCTTCACGATCACGAGCTCATCAAAGTGAAAGGGCTCGGGGGCGATCGCGACGCGCGCGACGCCGCGTTCACGGCGCTCGCGGAACGGACCGGAAGCGCGCTTGTGCACCGCATCGGCAACGTTGGGGTTCTTTACCGCCCGCGCCCAGACCTGAAACGCATTCTCATCACGGACTAGCACCCGGGCGCCGCGCTACCTGCCGGCGCGCAGAGGCCCATGCGACGCACACGTCGCACCCCCCATCACTCGTATTTAACGGCGACGATCTCGTACGACCTGATTCCTCCCGGTGCGGCGACGTCTACCACGTCGCCCTCGGACTTCCCGACCACGGCGCGGGCAATGGGCGAAGTGATCGAAATCCGGCCCGCCCGGATGTCGGCCTCATCCTCACCGACGACCTGGTAAGTGACGCGGTGCGCGCCATCCTGCTCTTCGAGCTCGATCACGGCACCGAACACCACCTTGCCGGTGTTCGTGAGCTTCGACGTATCGATCACCTCGGCCGTCGAGAGCTTCGCCTCGATCTCGTTGATGCGGCCTTCGATGAAGCCCTGTTGCTCGCGGGCGGCGTGATACTCGGCGTTCTCGGACAGATCGCCATGCCCGCGGGCTTCGGCAATCGCCTTGATCACATTCGGCCGCGATTCAGTCTTGAGCTTCTTCAACTCGTTCCGCAGCGCTTCAGCGCCACGCATGGTCATGGGAGTGCGTTTCATGCCCTCAGCGCCTCTTTATGCAGATCCTGCAGGCGGTTCACCTCAACCTCATCGAGGTGATCCAACGCTTCGCAGGTGGCGAGCCCCGCCGCGAGAGTCGTGTAGTACGTCACCCGACGATACACAGCTTCACGGCGAATGGAATTCGATTCCCGGATGGCCTGCTTGCCTTCGGTCGTGTTCACGATCAGATCGATCTCGTCGTTCTTGATCATGTCCACGATGTGCGGCCGTCCCTCGCGAACTTTGTTAACGCGACGACAGACAACGCCCGCTTCAGTCAGCGTTCGTGCCGTCCCCTCCGTGGCGAGTACCTCGAAGCCTTTCTCGATGAGCCTGCGCGCAAGCACCACCGCCCCGGCTTTATCGCGGTCACGCACACTGATGAAGCATACGCCGTTGCGCGGCAGGATCACGCCCGAACCGGTCTGGGCCTTGGCATAAGCCTCACCGAAGGTTCGCCCCGTGCCCATCACTTCGCCCGTGGACTTCATCTCCGGACCCAGGATCGGATCGGCCTCGGGGAATTTATTGAACGGAAATACCGCCTCCTTCACCGAGTAGAACGCCGGCACACGCTCCGTCGTCGCGCCCAGCTCCTTGAGCTTCCGTCCCGTCATCACACGGGCTGCGATCTTCGCGAGCGGCGCGCCAGTGGCCTTCGACACGAACGGCACCGTGCGTGAGGCACGCGGATTCACTTCGAGAACGTAGATGATTCCATTCTGGATCGCGAACTGGATGTTCATCAGCCCGACGACATTCAGTGCCTTCGCCAGCTTGCGGGTCTGCTCACGCAGGTCATCCTGTACCTGCGTGCTCAGGCTGTTGGGAGGCAGCGAGCAGCCGGAATCGCCCGAATGAACGCCGGCCTGCTCGACGTGTTCCATGATTCCGCCGATCAGAACATCCTCGCCGTCGCAAACAGCATCCACGTCCACCTCGATTGCAACATCGAGGAACCGATCGAGCAACACCGGGCTGTCATTCGACACCTGCACGGCGTGAGTCATGTAGGCGCGCAGATCGTCCTCGTTGAAGACGATCTCCATCGCACGACCGCCGAGCACATAGGACGGCCGCACGACCAGCGGGAAACCAACTTCACGCGCCAGGATCACTGCCTGGTCCTCCGTACGCGCCGTCGCGTTCGCCGGCTGCTTCAGGTTCAACTTACGAACCAGTTCCTGAAAGCGCTCGCGGTCCTCGGCGACGTCGATGGAATCGGGCGACGTACCGATGATCGGCGCGCCCGCTTCCTCCAGCGCACGCGACAGTTTCAGCGGTGTTTGTCCGCCGAATTGCACGATGACGCCTTCCGGCTTTTCCTTCGCGAGTATTTCCAACACGTCCTCGAGCGTCAGCGGCTCGAAGTAGAGCCGGTCCGACGTGTCGTAATCCGTCGAGACCGTCTCCGGGTTGCAATTCACCATGATGGTCTCGAAACCATCTTCGCGCAGCTGCAGGGCAGCGTGCACACAGCAGTAATCGAACTCGATGCCCTGGCCGATACGGTTCGGGCCACCGCCCAGGATCATGATCTTGCGACGATTCGTCGGATTCGCCTCGCATTCCTCCTCGTAGGTGGAATACATGTAGGCCGTCGAAGTCGCGAATTCAGCCGCGCAGGTGTCGACGCGCTTGTAAACGGGCACGATGCCGAGCTCGTGACGCTTGGAGCGGATCGCTCTCTCGGGCATGTCGACGAGCTTGCCGAGACGGCTGTCGGAGAAGCCCTTGCGCTTCAGATAACGCAACCGGTCGGCGCTGAGACCCGCGAACCCGTCCGCGGCGGCACGGGCTTCCTCCTTGAGAAGATCCTCTACCTGCGCCAGGAACCACGGGTCGATACGTGTCAGCCCGTGGATGCGCTCGAGTGTCCAGCCGGCACGGAACGCGTCCGCCACATACAACAGACGATCGGCGCCGGGCGCCTGCAACTCGTAGGTGAGCTTGTCGCGCGATTCATCTGTCAGCGGCAACGACAGGCGCGGCGTCAGGCCATCCAACCCCGTCTCCAACCCACGCAACGCCTTCTGCAGGGACTCCTGGAAGGTGCGGCCGATGGCCATGACCTCGCCCACGGATTTCATCTGTGTCGTGAGGCGATCGTTCGCAGCCGGGAATTTCTCGAAAGTAAATCGCGGGATCTTCGTCACGACATAGTCGATCGACGGCTCGAACGAGGCGGGCGTCGTGCCGCCAGTGATGTCGTTCTTCAGCTCATCGAGCGTGTAGCCAACGGCAAGTTTCGCGGCGATCTTGGCGATCGGGAAACCTGTGGCCTTCGAGGCCAGGGCCGAAGAGCGCGACACGCGCGGATTCATTTCTATGACGAGCAGGCGACCGTCGTCCGGGTTCACCGCGAACTGCACGTTAGAGCCGCCCGTCTCGACACCGATCTTGCGCAACACCGCGATGGATGCATCGCGCATGCGCTGGTATTCCTTGTCGGTGAGCGTCAGAGCCGGCGCCACGGTGATGGAGTCCCCCGTGTGCACGCCCATCGGGTCGAAGTTCTCGATGGAGCAGACAATGATGCAATTGTCCTTGTGGTCACGCACCACCTCCATCTCGAACTCTTTCCAGCCGATGACCGACTCTTCGATCAACACCTCGCTGGTCGGCGACGCTTCCAACCCGCGCGCCACGATCGCCTCGAGCTCTTCCCGGTTGTAAGCGATACCCCCACCCGTGCCGCCCATGGTGAACGAGGGCCGGATGACGACGGGATAGCCATTCTCGGCGGCGATCGCAATCGCCTCCTCGAGGCTGCGTGCGATCTGGGATTTCGGACACTCCAGGCCGATCTCGCGCATCGCGTTGCGGAACAGCTCGCGATCCTCGGCCATGTCGATGGCGGCTCGCGAGGCGGCGATGAGCTGCACGCCGTGTTTCTCCAGCACACCCTCGCGCACCAGGTCGAGCGCGGTGTTGAGTGCCGTCTGGCCGCCCATGGTGGGCAGGAGTGCGTCGGGCTTCTCCTTCTCGATGATCCGCGCGACGGTCTTCCAGTTGATCGGCTCGATGTAGATGGCATCCGCCATCTCCGGGTCGGTCATGATCGTGGCGGGGTTGGAGTTCACCAGGATGACGCGGTAGCCCTCCTCGCGGAGCGCCTTGCACGCCTGTGCGCCGGAGTAATCGAACTCGCAGGCCTGCCCGATGATGATGGGGCCGGCGCCGATGATCAGGATGCTCTGGATGTCAGTTCGTTTGGGCATAGTCGCGATGCCCACTACTTGCGGGCGTTATCCTCTGCCAACTTCAGTTGCATCTGCAGACGACGCAGCATCAGGTGGTTGAATCGTTCAAACAGCGGTTTCAGATCGTGTGGACCGGGGCTCGCTTCCGGATGTCCCTGGAAGCCGAACGCGGGCCGATCCTTGAAGGCAAGCCCCTGCAGCGTGCCATCGAACAGTGAGCGGTGGGTGGCCTTTACGTTGTCAGGCAGCGTCGTCTCGTCGACCGCGAAACCGTGATTCTGACTCGTGATGAAGACCCGCCCGGAATCGAGATCCTGCACGGGGTGGTTCGCCCCATGGTGACCGGCCTTCATCTTCACGGTCTTCGCGCCACTGGCGAGACCGAGTATCTGGTGACCGAGGCAGATGCCGAATACGGGCAGAGGCACGGCCGGATCCGTGTCGAGCAGTTCCCTCGTCGCGGTGATGGCGTAGTCGCACGGCTCAGGGTCGCCGGGACCGTTTGAGAGAAACACGCCATCGGGAGCGAGCGCGAGGACTTCCTTGGCGGTCGTCTGCGCCGGGACCACGGTCACGCGGCAACCGAAATCGGCCAGCAGGCGCAGGATGTTGCGTTTGATGCCGAAATCATAAGCGACCACGTGGAGCCGCTGGTGCGAGCGGATGGGCAGACGGCTGGCATCGGGCCAGACCGTGCCCTCATTCCACTGGAAGCTGCGCTTCGTCGTGACGACCTTCGCGAGGTCCATGCCCTTGAGGCCGGGGAACTTGCGCGCGAGTTTTACCGCTGCCGCCTGATCGACCGTCTTCTCGCCGGTCATGATGCAGCCGGCCTGTGCGCCCTTCTCCCGCAGAATCCGCGTGAGCTTGCGCGTGTCGATGTTGGCGATGGCGACGATCTTGCCGCGCTCGAGAAAGTCGGTGAGCGATTCGTTAGTGCGCCAATTGCTCGCGACGATCGGCAGATCGCGGATGATGAGACCGGCGGCGTAGATCTGCCCGGATTCGAGATCCTCGGGCGTGGCGCCGGTGTTACCGATGTGGGGACAGGTCAGCGTGACGATCTGACGGGCATAGGACGGGTCGGTGAGAATTTCCTGGTAGCCCGTCAATGCAGTATTGAAAACGACTTCGCCTGTGGTGTTGCCCTTCGCTCCAATTGACTGGCCGCGGAAGATCGTGCCATCCGCCAGCGCCAGTACCGCAGGTACGCCGCTCACTTAATAATTTCCCCTTCCTATTTATCGACCGGCTGAAAGACGCCTATGGGCGCTTTCAGGAGGCGCGGCTCTATTTGTGGGCAGACGATGGGACGTCAAGCCCCACTTACCGCGCGCGCATATACAAAGCGGGAGGAGTTCTCTCGAACATCCTCCCGCCTTGCATGGACTAACCCGCACTCGGATGGACTAAACCCGTCGGATTACGGAGAAAGTTTACGGGCGTGCGCCTGACGTGTCCACGGAAAAATCCCAGGCCTGACACCGCCTAAATCCGCAGAGTATTTTCTAAGTGCTTGTTTTTAATCCAAGAAAATCGCTCATAATGTAACGTCCGGCGGGTTGGGCAGCCAGCCAGAGCGCGGCCCGGACCGCACCCCGGGCAAAGATGGCCCGGTCGGTGGCCCGGTGACCCAGGGTGATTTGCTCGCCCGTACCGGCGAACAGGACGGTGTGGTCGCCGACGATGTCGCCACCGCGGATGACCGCGTAACCGATGTCGCCCTCGCGACGCTCACCCGTGCGGTCAGTCGAGACGGTTGAAGGAACGGTACCCCGCCCCTCCGCCGCCGCCTTTCCTAACGCAAGCGCAGTCCCTGACGGCGCATCCTTCTTCATCCGGTGATGCGCCTCGACAATCTCAACGTCGAAGTCAGCAGGCAACGCCTTGGCCGCTATCCGGGTGAGCTCGAGCAACAGGGTCACACCAATACTGGTGTTAGGCGCGACCAGCAGCGGGATCTCCTTCGCCGCCTCGTCGAACACCGAAGTCAGTTCCGGCGGGTAGCCTGTCGTACCAATCAACAGAGGTTTACGGGCCGCGCGACAGACCATGAGGTTCGAACGCGTCGTATGCGGCTGCGAGAAGTCGATAACGATCTCGGCCCGGGCCAGAGCGGCCGCCAGGTCGTCCGTCACGCGCACATCGAGACGTCCGATGCCCGCCAGTTCGCCGGCGTCCTTTCCCAACGAGGCGCTCGTCGTGGACGCAACCGCCCCGCAAACGCGCAACTCACCAGGGATTTCACTCACCGCGCGAATCAGCGCGCGACCCATACGCCCCGCGGCGCCGATGATGACGGTATTCAAAGGGCCCGCGGCCCCCATCAGGCGGCGCCGCCCGAGAAAAACCGCTTCACGCCCTCGAAAAATCCCTTCTCTCGCGGCGCATGCCGATTCGTGTCGCCCTTGAGGGTCTCATCGAGCTTACGAATGAGCTCACGCTGCTCGGCCGACAGATTCACCGGCGTTTCGATCACGACTCGGCAGAACAGATCGCCGCGCGCGCCGCCGCGAACAGGCTTCACGCCCTTATCGCGCAACCGGAAGACCCGACCCGACTGTGTTTCAGTGGGAATCTTCAATGTCACTTCGCCATCGAGAGTAGGTACGTCGACGGTGCCACCCAGAGCAGCGGTGGCGAAGCTCACCGGAACTTCGCAGCTCAAGTGCTCGCCGTCGCGCTCAAATATCGCGTGTTCCTTGACGCTGATTTCAACGTACAGGTCGCCCGGAGGACCTCCGTTGCGGCCCGCTTCGCCCTCACCGCCGAGACGGATGCGGTCACCGGTGTCGACGCCCGCCGGCACCTTCACCGAAAGCTTACGAGTACGTCGAACACGTCCCTGCCCAAGGCAGTTGTCGCACGGGTTCTTGACGATCGTGCCGCCACCCCGGCAACGCGGGCAGGTCTGCTGTAGCTGGAAGAAACCTTGGGAAATACGAACCTGCCCGGA
>DATBCZ010000228.1:0-1841 GCA_036270175.1 Steroidobacteraceae bacterium
GCTTGACGTCGGGAGTCAACATACTGCGCGAAGTGTCGAGCGCGAAGACGACCTCGTTGCCGCGACGGCTGATTTTTTCCCAGTGATAGCCGAGCGTCGGACCCGCGAGAGCGGCGCAGAGGCACAGGGCGGCGCCCAGGAACAGGCCTCGCTGCACGAACCGGCCGACTCCGGACACCGAGCCGGTGAGTTTGAGTCGCAAATGCGACGCGACGAATTTAGCGAGCGTCGCCTGCTGCCAAACATCGTACCGCCGCCACATCCCGATGAGCACAATGCTGGTCAGCAGCCCCGCCAGCAGCCAATAGGGTTCGTTGAACCTCATGGCAACCTGCGAAACATCGTTAGCTGCAGGAGCGCCCCAAGTGCCAGTAACGCCAATGAGGGATACAGGGCCCAGCGATACAGCTCTTCCACGTGCTCGAATTTCTGCACGCTCTGCGCCGTGGTCTCGTAGCGATTGATCTGCTCGTAGATTTTCTGCAGCGAATCCGTATCGGTCGCTCGATAGAACTGCCCGCCAGTCTCACTGGCTACCGCCTGCAGCGTCTTTTCATCCACATCCACGGTCATCATCATCATGCGCATCTTGCCTGCTTCATCCCTGACTGGAATGGGAGCCTTCCCGCGCACACCTACGCCGATCGTGTAGACCTTCACGCCTAAGGCGCGGGCTGCTTCGGCCGCGGCTAGTGGGGATATCTTGCCGCTGTTGTTGACACCGTCCGTCAAAAGGATGACCACTTTGGATTTCGCCGCCGTCTTGCGCAGATGATTCACGGCCGCGGCGATGGCCGAGCCGATTGCCGTCCCGTCATCTCCGATACCGACGTTGACGCGCTCGAGATTCTGCAAAAGCCAGTCGTGGTCCAAGGTGAGCGGACTCACTATGTATGGGGACGCCGCAAAAGCGATGAGTCCGATGCGGTCATTAGGGCGCTCGTCGATGAACCTGGCGACGACCGCCTTGACGACAGCTATGCGGTTGATGCGCGAGTTATCGACCAGGAAATCGAGCGCTTGCATCGAACCTGACACGTCCAGTCCGAGAACGATGTCAATTCCATTCGCCGTGACTTCAGTGCGGCTGTGAGTACGCTGCGGCCGGGCCATTCCGACGATCATGAGAGCCGCCGCCATGATCGGCAGCAACCCAACTAACCCGCCCACCCGGCTCCGGGAGCGGCGCGCGACTTCTCGGGCGAGACTCACATCGGAATATTCGACGGCGGCGACCGGTCCCCGCCGGCCTCTCCATAGAAGGATGAGCGGCAGCACGGTCAACGCCCAAAACCACTCGGGCTCGAGAAACCGAATCATGCGACTGCCGGCTCGCCGGTCTCCAGCACGAAACCACGAGCGCTCTGGAAGAGAGATTCCATGTCCGCGACCGCCAACGAGGCCCCGGCGAATTTGACGAAGTCGCACTGTTGCAGAAACTCCGCCAGCAGCGCGCGGTGACGCGCGAGCGCTTCATTCGAGCTCTGCAGCAGAGTTTGGAGAAACTCCTCGGTGGTTCGCTGTGTCGCTATGACGTCGAAGCGCTTCTCGATGTAGTTTCGGATCACCTCGGATGCCGCGATTCCGAACTCCCGCGCCGTCGCGGGACTCATCAGTCGCCTGGTTTCCTCCAGGCGTTCGAGGGTTTGTTCCGATAAGGTAAGAGTGCGACCGGGAGCCTCGCCGCGAGGGCGCCGACGCCAGGCGACATAAGCACAAAGCGCCACGACGATTGCCCCCGCAACCAGCGCGGGCACCACCCAGGACGCCGGCGGAACAGCCTTGGGTCCCCGAATATCGCGGATATCCTCCGGCGCTTGTGCCAAAGCGGTTCCGGCGGC
>DATBCZ010000229.1:0-1557 GCA_036270175.1 Steroidobacteraceae bacterium
CGTGACGATGACGCCCACCAGAACGTTTTGTAGCAGGAGTTCCATCTCAGCCGGCTCCTAGTGCCACGGCTACACGATACGTAATGAACGCACCCAGGTACGCGAGCGCGAATAGGTAGCCCGCCATAAGCAATGGGTAGCGCCAGGAGTTTGTTTCCCGCTTCACCACCGCGAGTGTCGAAAGGCACTGTGGCGCGAAGACATACCACGCCAGGAGCGACAGCGCCGTCGCGAGGCTCCAGCTGCGTGCTATCACGGGCGCGAGCGCTCCGGCGACATCTCCCGAATTGGACATCGCATATACGGTGCCGAGCGCGCTCACCGCGACTTCGCGCGCTGCGAGGCCCGGTACGAGCGCAATTGAGATCTGCCAGTTGAAGCCGATTGGCGCAAAGATGTATTCGAGGCCGCGTCCGAGCATGCCCGCGATGCTGTATTGAATCGCCGGCCCCGTCGCGCCGTCCGGCGGAGCCGGAAAACTCGCCAGGAACCACAACACGACCATCAACGACAGGATGATCGTGCCCACACGGCCGATAAAAATCCGCGCGCGCTCCCAAAGGCCGAGCAGCAGGTTGCGCAGATTCGGCAGCCGGTACTCGGGGAGCTCCAGGAGGAGCGGACGATCCTCACCGCGCATTACAGTGCGTTTCAGTGCGAACGCCACGCCCATCGCGCTCAACACGCCGGCCGCATAAAGAGCGAACAGGACGAGCCCGCGAAGGTTAAAGATGCCAACGGTCCGTTGTGGGATGAAGGCGCCGATGAGAAGCGCGTAAACGGGCAGGCGCGCCGAACACGTCATCAGCGGCGCGATCATGATCGTAGCCAGGCGGTCGCGACTCGATGGAATCGTACGCGTGGCCATGATGCCGGGAATCGCGCATGCGAAGCTCGAAAGTAACGGGATGAAGGCTCGGCCTGACAGCCCGACCTTGCCCATGACCCGGTCGAGCATGAATGCGGCGCGGGGCAGGTAACCGGAGTCCTCCAGCGCCAGAATGAAAAGAAACAGAATGAGAATCTGCGGCAGGAACACCAGCACACTGCCGGTTCCGGCGATGATCCCATCCAACACCAGGCCGCGTAGCGGCCCGGCGGGCATCACGGAGCCGATCGCCTGCCCGAGCGCGCCGACTTCCGTTGCGACGAAGTCCATCGGTACCCGCGCCCAGCTGAACACGGCCTGGAACATCAGAAACAACACGGTCGCCAGCAGGATGGGGCCCGCGATCGGATTGAGAACGACGGAGTCGAGTCGCGACAGCAGGGCGACTCGCGGCGGCACTCGATAGCCTATGGCGTCGAGAATGCGCCGGACTTCACGCTGGGTCGCCTCGATGTCCGCAGCCGTCGTCGGTGCGAGTGCTTCCACTCGTCCGACAGGCTCCGAGAAGCGGTACTGATCGATGGCTTCGACGAGCTCCCGCTCACCGCCCGGCCGAACCGCCACGGTCTCAACGACGGGTATCCCGAGTTCAGCCTCGAGAGCCTGCCTGTTGAGCCGGTACCCTCTCTGCTTGGCCACGTCGCTCATGTTGAGCGCGACCAGCATGG
>DATBCZ010000230.1:0-9479 GCA_036270175.1 Steroidobacteraceae bacterium
GCATGACCATCCCCTGATTCCGATCTATTTCTACGTGAACAAACATCTCGTGAAACCGGAAGTCGACGGCTGGTACGATAACGTCATGAACGTCGTGTACAGCAAGGACCTTGGGCTGCACCCAGCCAATCGCTGACAGCGTGTGATACCTACGCGGCCGCGCTGGATGCTCACCCCCGCGTGCGCCTCATACTGCTCACGCGCGATCTGTGGGTGGTGCCGCTGCGAGCGCGGGGCGGGTTGGAGATTCTGACACCGCAGGATCCGCGGCTTCACTTCCGCTGCTGATATTCAGCGCCTCGTACTGGCGTTGGAGCAAATCGCGCCACCCGCGTGAGCGCGTCGGAAGGCGCATCGAGGTCCTGCACGAAACGACGATACCAGTTGTGTATGTCATGTTCGCGGACCGCCGAGAGCATCTGCTCGTGTCTCTGGCAGCGCTCGGCCAGAGGCATGTTGAGGGCGGTCTGCAGCGCGAAAGCCATGCCACGCTTGTCGTAGGGGTTCACCTGCAGAGCTCCGCTCAACTCGGGCGCCGCCCCCGCCATCGGCGATAGGATCAACACACCCGGATCCTCGGGATCCTGTGCGGCGACGAATTCCTTCGCGACGAGATTCATGCCGTCCCGCACGGGCGTAACCCACCCGACTTTCGCGGCACGCAGAAAACCCATCAGCGTGGCGTGAGTGTAATTCCGATTCAGATAACGGATCGGCGTCCAGTCGGCCTCCGCGAAGTGCCCGTTCAGACGGCCTGCGGCGGCCTCGAGCGCATGGCGGATTTCGCCGTAGGCATGTACATCGCTGCGTGACAGCGGCGCGATCTGCAGGAACGTCACCCTGCCCCGATTGTCCGGGAACGTCTCGAGAAAGTGCTCGAAGGCGGCGAAACGCTCCGTGAGACCCTTGCTGTAGTCGAGTCGATCGACGCCGATGATGAGCTTGCGCCCCTGGAGGCTCGCAATCATCCGCTGCACTTTGTCCTGCGAAGCGGACACCACGGCAGCGGACTTTACGGCCTCTACATCGACGCCGATCGGATACACGCCGACGCGGACTTGGCGTCCCCCGATTTCGAGAAGATTTCGCTGTGCCAACCGCCGTGCTTCCGGGTGCTCGATACACGATAGGAAGGACTGCAGATCATCATCAGTCTGGAAACCGACCTGGTCGTACTGGCACAGATCCCGCACCAGGTCGGCATAGTTGGGCAGTACCCGCAACACCTGCCGGTGCGGAAACGGAATGTGCAGGAAAAAGCCGATCGGCCCGCGGAACCCCTGCTGGCGCAGATAGCGGCCTAGCGGAATGAGCTGGTAGTCGTGGACCCAGACCGCGTCGTCCGGCTTCAGTAACTTGGTGAGCTGGCGTGCGAACTGGGCATTGACGGCGTGGTACGCGTGGTACTGCGCCTCCTCGTGCGTGAATCGATCGGGGAAGTAATGGAAGACCGGCCACAGCGCGCTGTTGCAGTAGCCGTTGTAGTACGCGTCAAACTCGGCGGGCTTCAGATCGATGGTGGCGAAGTGGATGTTGCCGCGAACCAGGATCTCGGGCTCGGCACTGGGCTCTTCCGCCGTCTCGCCACTCCAGCCAAACCAGATGCCGCCGGTATTCTGAAGGGCCGCGAGAACCCCGACCGCGAGGCCTCCGGGAGCGGCGCCGCGCCGTGGTAGCGAGATTCGATTCGAAACGCAAACTAGACGTCGCACGCACCCTCCTTCCCCCTCCCGCCCAGGGGAACGTTTCAGGAGGGCAACGGTTCCGTCAGCGCGCTTGCACCCACCCCATGCTGGGCCGGAAGCGAATGTCGCGCGGCGCACCGCTACCGACTTCGACAGGGAGGACTTTCACGTCGCCGTCTTCAAGGAAGTGACGCACCAACGTGAGCATGGTTTCACAGACCTGGGCGGACATCGGGTGATTGTCGAGGTGAGCGAAGATACGGGCCTGCAGGTTACGCGCGGCAGGGGCCGTCTCGCGCATGGATTCCACGCAGCGGTCCAGGAGCAGCAGCTCGGTGGCCAGAGTCGTATCGGTCATGTCCGCGGGCTTCGAAACGCGTACGACACAGCGAAGATGCAGCAGCGCTCCCGCCTCTTCCACGGCGTCGTAAATGCAGACCGCGATCGCGGAACGCAGCTCCGTCACGAGGACTACGTCGTCCGCGGTGACTTCGAAGCGATCCGGTGAAACCGTGATTTCGGGTTGGGGCCTGATCATCCGATGTTGTATACCGTCACGCTGCCATTGCATGTGGCCCCTCCTGCTCAAACTTTGAACTGCGGCACGCTGCCCCCGATAGAATATGCGAATGCGTACCGGGGAGAGCGGGAAAAAAAGACCGGGTGACGATGCAGGTCAGCGCAGAACAATCTACGTCACTCATGTCGTCAATCCGCGTCACCAGACCACATCAAGTTGGTCTATGACGATTCATATGCCGCGTTACGCGAAGCAGTGGAAGTTGGCGCGGCGGCGCGCTAGTCTGTTCCCCTTGAAGCCGCAGCAACTGGGCGCTTCGAGCTCGGGATGCCCCGGCACTTAGGGGAAATGCATGGCTACCGCGCGTCATCTGCTCGACCGCAAAGGTCGGGCTATTTATTCGGTCGGACCCGATGATCCAGTGCTGAACGCCATCCGGCTCATGGCGGATCACCACGTGGGGGCGCTCCTCGTCATGAAGGGGGACGAGCTCCTCGGGATCGTGTCGGAGCGGGACTACGCCCGCAAGGTCATCCTGAAGGGCCGCTCCTCTGCCGATACGCCGGTAGCGCAGATCATGAGCTCGCCTGTAATCACCGTAGCGCTGACCAACAGCGTGCAGGAATGCATGCAGTTGATGACATCGCGGCGCTTACGCCATCTCCCCGTCGTGGACGATGGAAAGGTGGTCGGAATGGTCTCGATCGGCGACCTGGTGAAAGCGGTGATGGAAGAGCAGAAACAAACTATCGAGCAGCTCGAGAGCTACATTCATAGCTGAGCCTCGGGCTGCGCGCTCCCAGCAAGCCTCACTTGCGCCAGAACGCGGGCGTGAACAACACGATCACGCTGAAAATCTCCAACCGGCCGAGGAGCATCGCGAACGTGCAGACCCATGTTTGGAATACCGTGAGAGAGTGGTAGTTCCGCACCGGTCCGACCGTTCCCAGGCCGTGCGCGGTATTGTTGATTCCTGCCACGATCGCACTGAACGAAGAATCGAAGTCGAGTCCTGACATCAGGAGTGCGAACGTCAACAGGGCGACGGTCATGAAATACAGGAAAATAAAGCCGAGCACGGCATCCGCCACCCGGTCCGGAATCACCCGGCCACCGATGCGCACCGGGGCCATGGCACTCGGGTGCACGAGCAGTTTCAGCTCCCGCCCCGCCTGCCGTGCCAGGAGCAAAGTGCGGAACATCTTGATGCCGCCTCCGGTCGAGCCGGTGCTGCACACGATGCAGGACAGAAACAACATCCAGATGGGCGCGAACACCGGCCAGGTGGAGTAGTCCTGCGTCACGAATCCCGTCGTGGTGGCCATCGAGACGACGTTGAATGCGGAATGGCGCAGCGACGTCATGAAGCCCGGATAGACGCCGTGCCAGGTCAGCAACCCGGCGATCACGATCACGCTCGCCATCAGGATGGCGAAGATCGCTTTGAACTCCGGATCGCGCGTATAGGTCTGGAACGATAGCCGGCGTAGCGCGACGAAGTGGCGCGCGAAATTCAGCGATGCAATGAACATCAGCACAATCAGCACGAACTCGATCGCGGGCGAGTTGAAATAAGCGATGCTGGCGTCATGCGTGGAGAAGCCGCCGAGTCCCACCACCGAAAACGAATGGCAGATTGCGTCGAACCACGACATTCCACAGATCCGCAGGCTGATAATGCCGACGCCCGTGAGGGTGGCGTACACCAGCCAAAGTGACTTCGCCGTTTCAGTGATACGCGGTGCGAGTTTCTCGTCCTTGATCGGACCGGGCGCCTCCGCCTTGTAGAGCTGCATGCCGCCGACTCCCAGCAGCGGCAGGACGGCCAGTGCCATGACAATGATGCCCAGACCCCCGAACCACTGCAGCGAGTGCCGCCAGAAGACCAGCGAGCGCGGCAGGTGGTCGAGATCGGTCAATACCGTCGATCCGGTGGTCGTGAGACCGGACATGGTCTCGAAGAAGGCCTGCGTGAAGCTCAGTTTGGGCAGCGCCAGCAGCAACGGAATGGTCGCCGAAGCCGACATCAACACCCACACCAGGGTCACCAGGAGAAAGCCGTCACGCGGCTTCAACTCGCGGCGGTATTTCACGGTGGCCAGCGCGATCGCCAGTCCGACACCGGTGTTGATGGCGGCCGCCACGACGAACTGCAGCCAGAGCCCGTCGCCCATGATGATCGAGCAGCCCACGGGCAGCACATACGCCACACCGAAGATGGCGAGCACCAGCCCTAGGACATGCGCGACACCGAGCATTTGGGCGGGGCTTCCTAGCGGGTTGTGCGCAGGAAGAGCTTCTCGACGGCTTCGAGATGCCTGCGGTCGGAGAGGAACAGGATCACGTGATCGTCCGACTGCACGACAGTGTCGTGATGGGCCATGATGACCTCTTCGCCTCGCACGATGGCGCCGATGAGAGTGCCTTCAGGAAGCTCGATTTCGCCAACCGTCCTGCCGACGATGCGTGAGGTGCTCGCGTCCCCGTGCACGACGGCCTCGAGCGCTTCCGCGGCACCACGGCGCAGCGAATGCACCCGAACGACGTCGCCACGGCGCACGTGGGCAAGTAACGAGCCGATAGTGATCGTCTGCGGTGAGATGGCAACATCAATGTTGCCGTTTTCCATGAGCTCCGTATAAGACGGCTTGTTGATGAGCGCCATGACCTTATGAGCGCCGAGCCGCTTGGCCAGCATGGCCGACAGAATGTTCGCTTCTTCCGAGTTCGTCAGGGCGGCGAACACATCGGCGCTGTCGATGTTCTCCTCGATCAGCAGCTCTTCATCCGCGGCGTCCCCGTTCAGGACGATGGCGTGCTCGAGAAGCTCCGACACCCGGCGTGCGCGCCGCGTATCACGCTCGATGAGTTTCACCTGGTTGGTTTTCTCGAGCGCCTTGGCGAGGCGGAAACCGATGTTGCCGCCGCCCGCGATGACGATCCGCTTCACCGGGTCGTCCTGCTTGCGCATTTCGTTCATGACGCGGCGGATGTCGTTGCTGGCTGCGAGGAAAAACACCTCGTCACCGTCCTCGACCATCGTATCGCCCTCGGGACTGATGCTCCGACCCTTGCGATAGATCGCGACGACGCGCGAATCGAGCTTGCGCAGATGCTGCGGCAGTTCGCGCAGGCAGTGGCCCACCAGGTTGCCGCCCTTGAGCGCGCGTACACCGACGAGGCGGACTTTACCGTCCGCGAATTCCAGCACCTGCAATGCCCCGGGATAGCGGATGAGGCGCTCGACATACTCGGTGACGAGTTGTTCGGGACTGATGAAGACGTCTACGGACAGAGCTTCGTCGCTGAAGAGCTGCGGCCGGCTGGTGTACTCGGCCGAGCGAATGCGCGCGATTTTTGTCGGCGTGCGGAACAGGGTGAAGGCCACCTCGCACGCCATCATGTTGACCTCGTCGCTGTTGGTCAGCGCGACGATGATGTCGGCTTCGGACGCGCCGGCCGCTTCCAACACAGAGGGGTATGAGGCGTTACCGGCCACCGTGCGGATGTCGAGCCGATCCTGGAGATCGCGCAGGATTTCTTCGTCCAGATCGACGACGGTGACTTCGTTGGCTTCTTCGCGCGAGAGATGGTGGGCTGCGGTACGGCCGACCTGGCCGGCACCGAGAATGACGATTTTCATAGGACTTTTGCAGTCATTCTACAAGGGCTCGAGGTTCGCATACTGCACCATCAGCCACTTTGTACCCTGGCTTTCGAAGCTGACCTGGACCCGCGCGTGGGCGCCGTTGCCCTCGACGTTGAGAATAACACCTTCGCCGAACTTGCCATGGCGAACGCGCGCGCCGAGCCGGACCCCGGCGACGGCGGGCTCTTCAGGCCGAAAGCGGCCGACGGCGACCGGTCGGCTGACCTGCACGCGCGGGCGGATTTCCTCGATGAGCTCTTCAGGCGTTTCCTTGATGAAACGGGACGGCGCACCATAGCTGTCCACTCCGTGGAGGCGGCGTTGCTCGGCGTAGGTCAGGAAGAGCTGCTTCATCGCGCGCGTCATTCCGACGTAACACAACCGCCGCTCCTCCTCGAGACCGTCGATGTCGTTCAGCGAACGCTGGTGCGGAAAGAGGCCGTCTTCCATACCGCAGAGAAACACCATGGGAAACTCGAGTCCCTTGGCGGTATGCAGGGTCATCATCTGGACGCAGTCTTCCCAGGCGCCGCCCTGACCCTCGCCCGACTCGAGTACCGCGTGGGCGAGGAAGGATTCCAACGGCGGTAGCTCCCCGTCGACACCCTCGGGCGTAAAGCCTCGCGCGGCGCTCACGAGCTCGTCGAGGTTATCTACACGGCCCTCACCCCGATCGCCCTTTTCCTTTTTGTAGAATTCGATCAGCCCGCTTCCCTGCAGGACGTGATCCACCTGCTCGTGGAGCGGCAGATTCGTCAGTTCGTGGGCAAGCCGCTCAACGAGCGACATGAAGCCGTGAAGGGCCTGCGACGCCTTGGGTCCGAGCGCATCGCCTATGCAGGCCGCTGCCGCCTCCCACATGGTCGAGCCCGCACCCTTCGCGTATTCGCGAATGGCATCGAGACTCTTAGCGCCGATTCCGCGCGTGGGGAGGTTCACGACCCGCTCGAACGAAGCATCGTCGTTTCGGTTGGAAATCAGGCGCAGGTACGCCAGCGCATCCTTGATTTCCGCGCGCTCAAAAAACCGCAGGCCGCCGTACACCTTGTAGGGAATACGTCCCGAGATGAACGCCTCTTCAAACACCCGCGATTGCGCGTTCGAGCGGTACAGAATTGCGATCTCACGCCGGGTGCCCCCGTGGGCGACCCAGTCACGGATCCGATGAGTGACGAACTCCGCCTCGTCGCGCTCGTTGAAAGCCGCATAGAGACGGATCGGGTCGCCTTGCGCGCCGCTGGTCCACAGGTTCTTGCCCAGCCGACCGGAGTTATGCGAGATGAGGCCGTTGGCCGCCGCGAGAATCGCCGCGGTGGAGCGGTAATTCTGCTCCAAGCGGCACAGCACGGCCGTCGGGTAATCGCGCCGGAACTGGTGCAGGTTCTCGACCTTCGCCCCGCGCCAACGGTAGATCGACTGGTCGTCGTCACCGACCACGAACGGATAGCCTTCCTTGCCAACCAACAGCTTCAACCAGCCGTACTGGATGGAGTTGGTGTCCTGAAACTCGTCGACCAGCACGTGACGGAAGCGCTGGCGGTAGTGGGCGAGCAGTCCGGCGTTGTCGCGCCATAACTCGAACGCGCGCAACAACAGCTCCGCGAAATCCACCACGCCCGCCTTGGCGCAGGCGGCCTCGTAGTCGGCATAGAGCCGGATGAACTGCGCCCGGGTGGGATCGTCCTTGTCCTTGATGTCCTTGGGGCGCAGGCCCTCGTCCTTATTGGAGTTGATGAACCCCTGGACCTCGCGCGGCACCCAACGTGATTCGTCGAGGTTCTGCGCCTTGATCATCTTTTTGATGAGCCGCTGCTGGTCCTCGGAATCCAGAATCTGGAAGCCCTGGACGAGGCCCGCCTCGCGCCAATGCAGGCGCAGGAGCCGGTGGGCGATGCCGTGGAAAGTCCCGATCCACAGCCCACCGCTGGGCATGCTCAGGAGCTGCTCGACGCGGCCGCGCATCTCGGCGGCGGCTTTGTTCGTGAACGTCACCGCGAGAATGCTGTGCGGGGAGGCGTTTTCAGCCTGGATGACCCAGATGATCCGGTGCGTCAGCACCCGGGTCTTGCCGCTCCCGGCGCCCGCCAGCACCAGGACGGGCCCGAGGGGGGCCGTGACGGCTGCGCGCTGGGCGTCGTTCAGAGGGTTGAGGATGGGGCTCAAATCCATGGGGGGGCGGATTCTACTCGATAGGGCGGAGCTACGCTTTCGGAAGGTTTTCCTCCGCAAACCTCAGGAGCGCGACCGCGAAGCTCAGCAATACGGGTCCGATCACCAGTCCCAGGACCCCGAACGCGGCGGCCCCGCCGATCGCCCCGACGAAGATGGCGAGCGTCGAGACTTCCGCCCGGTGGGCGGTCAGGAGGGGGCGGAGGACGTTCTCCACCACCCACATGGCGGCCAACCAGACGGCCATGAAGATCGCGGCGCCCCAGCGACCCGCGAACATCAGGTAGATCACCGCCGGCACGAGCACCGCCGCCGCGCCCGCCGGCAGAAATGCAGCAATGGTGGCGAGCACGCCGAAAACAACGGGCGACGGCAGGCCCACGATCGCGAATCCGACACCGACGAAAATCCCTTGAATCAACGCCGTTGCCGTCGAGCCAAACACCACCGCCCGCGTTACGTCGGCGAGGTATTTGAGAAGCTCCGCGCGACGCACCGGCTCCATGGGAATCAGGCGTGTCAGGTGGGCCAGCATGGACCGACCGTCCTGCAGGAAGAAAAACAGGAGGAACAACATCATGACAAAGCTGACGAGTGTCCCGAAGACACCCAGGGCAACACTGCCGCCCAGAGTGGCGGCGGTTTTCAACACGCCCTGCGCGCCCTCGGTGAGCCAACCCTGCACCTGGTCGGCGCTGACGGGGGCGTTCTCGCGGGCCCAGTGCACGGCACTGCCGATGATGGAATAGCCCTCGAGTTTCTGCAGCAGCTCTGAATAGGACAGCAGACTGCGGCCGCGCATGTAATTCAGCAGGTTGACGACCTGGCCGGCGAACGCGACGGACAGGAGGGCCACCGGCGCCATGACGAAAAACGGGGTCAAACCGGTCAGGATGCCCGCCGAGAGGGCCTTGCGGCCCTTGAATCTGCGGGAGAGCCGCTCATGCAGGGGCAACAGCAGAAAGGCCAGTACGGCAGCCCAGCCCAGCGCGCCGCCGAGAGGATCCAGGACCCGGATCAGCAGGTAGGCCATGATCGCAACCGTCGCGATCACAAAGGTGCGGCGATAGAAGGATGAGAACATGTGTACCTGCACGAGCTCGGACGAGGTGCGCAGGTTACATCAGAAGGCGCTCACGGATTTGGCGCGCTGGCGGATGCCGCTGCTCCAGCGAATCGACCCACAAATTCCTCGTCCGTGAGACTCGTAAGGAAGGCGATGAGATCGGCCCGCTGTTGCGTATCAAGTGCCGCGCGAGGCAGGCGTGCGTCGTAGCGGACCGCCCCATCTCCGAGGCTGGAATAATGATCCAGTACGGCTTCGAGTGTGGGAAAGCGCCCGTCGTGCATGTAGGGCGCGGTGAGCGCTATGTTGCGTAACGTCGGTACCCGCATGGGCTGCGTGCTGGTGCCGTTGTTCGCGAAGGCAGGCTGCCCGGTGTCCCCTTGGCTGTCG
>DATBCZ010000231.1:0-2214 GCA_036270175.1 Steroidobacteraceae bacterium
ATCGGTGCACCGCAGTGCCGGCAGATGAAGGCGGGACGCACGGTGGCACCGCTGTCGTCGGGTTGCGTGCCGGCTGCCGGCACGACGTGCAGCAGTTCGCGCACCTTCGCGAGATTCGCCCGGCGCACCGGATTGGCAAGCAGGCCATAGTGGCGGATGCGGTGCAAGCCGGCGGGCCGCACGTGCAGCAGGAAGCGCCGCATGAACTCCTGTGCATCCAGCGTCATCGTCTTGTAGCGGGTGCGCCCCTTCGCGCGGTAGTCCTTCCATTGGAACGTGACGCCACGCTCATTGTGCGTAACGAGCCGCTGGTTGGAGATCGCGACACGGTGGGTATAGCGCGACAGATACGCGAGTACGGCCTCGGGTCCGGCGAACGGGCGTTTGGCATACACGACCCATTCACATGCGCGTAGCGGCGCGAGCCATTGTGCGAAGACAGCGGGATCGGCGAGCGCGGCGTACTCGCCGAAGAAGCGCAACTGGCCACGGCGCTGCACGGCCGCGAGTTCCTCCAGGAAACGGCGCCGGAACAGCCGTGAGAGCACGCGCACCGGCAGGAAGAAGCCGGGCCGGCACGCGACCCACCGCTCACGGTCGGGTGACAGGCCACCACCGGGGACGATGCCGTGGACGTGTGGATGGTGTGTGAGTGACGAGCCCCACGTATGCAGCACCAGCGTCGCGCCAACCTGCGCGCCCAGATGCTTCGGATCGGCGGCGATGGTACGCAGGGTCTCGGCGGCAACATCGAACAGCAGGCCGTAGATCACCGCCTTGTTGTACCAGGCGATCGCGCTGATCGCGGCGGGCAAGGTGAAGACCACGTGGTAGTACTCCACGGGCAGCAGATCGGCCTGACGCGCCTCGAGCCAGCGGTGTGCGGCGCTGGCCTGGCACTTTGGGCAATGGCGATTGCGGCAGGTAACGGAGTGCACTCCGTTACCTGCCTTATGGGAAGTGTTTCCCTATGGGGAGAAGATGCCCCGGAGCGAGCACGGAGCGGACTCCGCGCCCGTTTAACTCTCCATTAAAGTTTGGCCCTGAGCATGGCGATTACCTTATCGGACGGCCGAAACGAACCCCTGCGCAGATGCGGTGGGACGATCGCGTTGAGGGCTTCGAGCTTCTCAGTTGGATCAGCGCGAGTGTAGATTTCAGTGGTCGCCAGATCGCTATGCCCGAGCCATAAAGACACTTTCCGGATATCCTGAGTGCTTCGTAGTACTATCATTGCGCAGGTGTGCCTCAACACGTGTGGTGATACCTGCTTCTTCGATAGCGAGGGACACGTATGACGAGCGGTCTCAGCGTGGCATTTAAGGATATACGCGAAACCCCAGCGACTCATTGCTTCACCGCGAGCATTGACGAACAATTCCGGTACTGAAACAGTTCCCCGTACCACCATCCAGGCACGCAATGCATTAGCGGTCGTTTTCCACAGGGGCAACGCGCGCTCCCGCCGACCCTTGCCGTGAACACGGATGCTCATCGACGGGAACACAACATCGGCAACTTGCAAACCCGTCAGTTCCGATACACGCAGTCCAGCGCAGATGGCCAGATGCAGCATCGCCCGGTCCCGGATCCCCTCGCGCGTTGACGGATCGGGCGCATCGAGCAGGGCCCGAACCTCTTCCTCGCCCAGATACGGCACTAGCCGGGAATCAGTTTTCTTGTAGGGAATGCCCAGGATTCGTCGCGCCTGTTCGAGGATCGCGGGCTCGCGATACTCAAGGAAGTGGAAGAATGACCTGATTGCAGCCAGCCGGACATTGCGAGTCCCAGGCGAATTCTGGCGCGTATCTTCCAGATATTCCAGGAAGTCGCTGATCAGTCTCGCATCGAGCTGCTCCAGCGCTAGCGACGACGGCGTCATCCTGAGTCGCCCGGCGGCGAACTCGAACAGGAGCTGAAAGGTGCAAGCATAGGAGTCGCAGGTGTGTTGGCTGGCTCCTCTCTCATGAGCAAGGTTTTGACGAAGAAATGCCACAATGTGCGGTGCGATCGGGATCATTTCTGTTCTCCAGTGAGAAACCCCTCTGCGGCGACAGCAATGTCATGCAGAAGCTCGGGAGTAGCCTCCAGATACCAATAGGTGGCGTTGATGTTGACGTGACCCATGTAGGTCGCAAGGGCCAACATGTGCCGCCCAACGCGGTCCCGGCCTTCCGGGCTCACCTCCAGTGCCCTGACGGCGAACGTGTGCCT